>NZ_JAPVYF010000067.1:0-693 GCF_041431705.1 Streptococcus sp. 27098_8_74 | reverse complement strand
AAGATAGGCGTCAGACGCATATTAGTGTCAAACGGATACCTTCAGAGGAGTATGGTAACTACTTGCTTACTTCTTAAGGGGTGTCACTAGGTTGTGACTCGTAGATGAAATATTGTAGACTACAGATATTAAAATTTAAGGAGGCTGTTTTGAAAGAAAACACATTTTTGAACAACGTAAAGACAAAGGCATCAACACTAGGAATGACTGCTTTGTTAACGTTAAACTCTGCATCACTTGCTTTTGCGGAGCAAACTGGAGGAAATGGGGCTGCTAATCCAGCTAATGAAGCAACAAATACGCTTAATGACGTTGCAGGTATGTTGCGTATTATATTCCCAGGAGCTGCAGTAGTATTCGGTTTAGTTGCTTCAGCCTTGTTAATGATGGGAGATAAGAAACGAACAGTAGCACTTGATTGGCTAATGTGGATTGCAATCGCACTATGTGTTGGTTCTGCGATAAGTACAATCGTTACTTATCTTTGGCAACCAAAATAAATCTTTAAGAGGTATACTTTATGGAAAAAGAATTACTTACCATAAAGGGGAATCGCAAGGTATTGTTTCCCGATGCCTTGTTTCTTTATATCGAATGGAAAGGAAATGCAAATCCTAAAAAGGATGAAGAGTTAGCAGACATCATTGATGACTTAGATACTGAATATTTCCCTAGTAATAAAAAGGAAAGTAT
>NZ_JAPVYF010000066.1:0-822 GCF_041431705.1 Streptococcus sp. 27098_8_74 | reverse complement strand
TGAGCTTTCAGCTTGAACCTTGGCCGGTGTGACTACACCTGTGTATGATTTATCAGTCGGTGTGAAAGTGACTTGACCAGTAGCTGAATCGATAGAGTAAGTACCGATTTCAGTTGTACCATCAGCAGCATAAGCTGGTGTGCTTGAAACTTCGTTACCTTCTTTATCCAAGAGTGTGTAGCTATTATCTTTGATCGTAATAGCTTTATCTTCACCATTCACTTGAACAGTTGTTCCTGCAAAGGTTGGTGTCCCTGTTTGTGTTGCACCTTGAACATCTTTAGAAGTTGCAGGGTTTGCGGTTGGAACTGCTGGCACAACAGTTGGTGTGTAGGTTGCATCTGAAGTAATGGTTGCAGTCTTACCGTTAGCATTTGTAATAGTAGCAGTTGCCTGAACAGTTACTCCTTTTGCAGTACCAACAAAGTCTTTTTCTGGCGTAAATGTTACTGCTCCAGTCGTTGGGTCGATAGTATAGCTACCTTCACCTGCTACTGTCACTGTTGTTTCATCAGTTGGTTGACCAGTTGCGGGATCCACCAATTTCTTGCTTGTGATTTCAGCAGTCTTATCATTACTCAAATCAAAGGTTGGTGTTTGGGTTTGAGGAACGTTTTGAACATCCGCAGAAACCTTGTCTGTAGGAGTCACTGTAATTGGTGTTACTGATGGTGTGTAAGTCGCTGAAGCTTTTGTTCCGTTCTTGTCTTCACGAACAACTGTAACCGCTGGTGCTGTTCCTGTAAAACTTGGTTCTGGAACAAATGTAACAGTACCGTCTGCTGCTACTGTGTAGGTACCAACGCCATCAACTGACTTGGT
>NZ_JAPVYF010000065.1:0-968 GCF_041431705.1 Streptococcus sp. 27098_8_74 | reverse complement strand
AGCTGTTCCATCGTGAGAAACAGTAACAGTTACATTCGCTTTCATTGTATCGTATGTAACGGTTGCGTCTGTTCCAGCTACTTCTTCTACTGTGTAAGTGTAAGTACCTTCTTGACCCTTCGTGTATTTAAGGGCTGTAACTTTTTTACCAGCTTTATTTGTGTACTCTACTGGAGAGAATGTGATGTTACCAGCTGCGTCGTTGGTTGCAGTTGCAATCACAACATTGTCGCTATCTTTCAACTCGAAGCTGAATTCGTTAGCTTTCAATTCACGACCTTCCAAGCGTTTAGTGAAGTTGAAGTCTACTGAGATAGGTACGCTGTTCACACGTTTTTCAGTTGGTTTGCTTGGTTTTTCAACTGTCTTAGAAGTTGGGTTGTAGTAGTTAACTACTTGAGCCGCAGTATTTTCGATATCTACACCAGCTGCCACATCTGCTTTCACTGTTGTTGGAATATCGAACTTGTAGTAACGTCCGAAGGCGAATTTAGTTGTGTCGATAACTTGAGTGTTTTCTGCATCGCCAAGTGACTTAGTGAAGCCAGCTTTAAGGGTTGCAGTAATCACGCCACCTTCAACTGTGATATCGAATTTAGCTGTAACATCATCACCTGTTACTGAATCGTAAGCTTTGATCTTAGTTGCATCAAGATCTAACTTAGTTTCATCGTAGTCATCTGAGATTCCTACTGATTGAACGTTTTCTTTGTTAGTTGCTGAGAATTTAGTTGTATCCAACCATACTTGGTAAACCAACTTGTCGCCACGTTCAACTGACTTAGTATTCAAGTTTTGAGTTTCGTTGTTTGATGCATCGTCCGCATATGGATTAGTATTTGTTTCTCCATATTTATCAGTCAACTCTTTATCATCATCAACGAGCTTGTCACCAGTGATATCGAATTTCTCTTCAGAAACAACGTATTTCTCTGGTTGGAACTTAGGCTCTGTTGGAGGTGTTACAC
>NZ_JAPVYF010000064.1:0-1075 GCF_041431705.1 Streptococcus sp. 27098_8_74 | reverse complement strand
ATTGTTGCCCTTCTTCTTGGGCTTATCTTTGGAGCTATGAGTTCGACTCACAACAAGGTCCTTCGTGGCATTTCACGTGTTTATGTCGAAATATTCCAAAATACACCCTTGCTTGTGCAATTCGTGGTTGTCTTCTATGGGATTTCAATCTTGACTGATGGTCATATCATGATCCCAATTTCATTGACAGCTATCCTTTGTGTGGGTGTCTACACAGGAGCCTATATCTCTGAAATTATTCGTACAGGTATCGAGGCGGTTCCTAAAGGTCAAACCGAAGCCGCTTTATCGCAAGGATTCACCTACGCTGATACCATGCGTATCATCATCTTGCCTCAAGCCGTGCGTACTATCTTGCCACCATTGACCAACCAAGTGGTTAACTTGATTAAGAATACTTCAACAGTTGCCATCATCTCTGGGGCAGATATCATGTTCACGGCTAAGGCTTGGGCTTATGATACCACTAACTATGTGCCGGCCTTTGCTGGGGCTGCCTTCCTCTACTTTATCATGTGTTTTCCTCTAGCTACTTGGGCACGTCGTAAAGAAGAAGAGAATAAGAAAGCTTACTAAGGAGGTACATTATGTCAGAAGTTTTATCAGCTACTAACCTTAAATTCTTGGCACAAGGGATGTGGACGACTCTTTACTTGTCTTTCTTCATCATCGTGCTATCTACCCTGTTCGGTACTATTCTGGCGGTGATGCGTAACGGAAAGAATCCTATTCTTCGTTGGATGGCTTCTATCTACGTTGAGTTCGTCCGTAATGTTCCTAACTTGCTTTGGATTTTCATTATCTTCCTGGTCTTCCAACTCAAGTCAACCGCTGCAGGGATTACCTCTTTCACGGTCTTTACTTCAGCTGCCTTGGCGGAAATCATTCGTGGGGGACTGAACTCTATCGACCATGGCCAAACGGAAGCCGGCTTGTCTCAAGGATTTAACAACAAACAAATCTTTATTTACATCATCTTCCCACAAGCTATTCGTAAGATGTTGCCATCTATCATTTCTCAATTCGTAACAGTTATCAAGGATACTTCTTTCCTTTACTCTGTTATCGCCTTACA
>NZ_JAPVYF010000063.1:0-1110 GCF_041431705.1 Streptococcus sp. 27098_8_74 | reverse complement strand
TAACATCATTATTTCTCTTGTTTTGGAAACTAATACTCATATCGAGATTCATGCAAAACTTGATTATTCTGCACCACCATGCCCTCATTGCCATGGAATGATGATCAAGTACGACTTTCAAAAATCTTCTAAAATCCCTCTTCTTGAACAAGCTGGAACTCCAACACTACTACGTCTGAAGAAACGTCGCTTCCAGTGTAAAGTGTGTAAGAGAGTAACGGTGGCTGAAACCTCAATCGTTGAGAAAAACCACCAAATCTCCAACCTTATCCGACAAAAGGTTGCACAACTTCTAACTGAGAAGGTATCACTAACGGATATTGCCAGAAGACTTCGTGTATCGACGTCCACTGTCTATCGTAAACTTGACCAGTTTACTTTCAAGGAACATTATGACAAACTCCCAGCTGTTATGTCCTGGGATGAGTTTGGGTTCAAGAAAGGTGAACTCGCTTTTGTGGCTCAAAACTATGAGACCAACAAACTCATAACCATCCTTGATAATCGCTGCCAAACTACTATACGAAACTATTTTTTGAAGTATCCATTGAAAGTCCGACAACAGGTACAGTTTATCACGATGGACATGTCAGGAGCTTATATTCCACTGGCTCGCAAACTCTTCCCTAACGCCAAAATTGTTCTTGATCGATTTCACATTATCCAGCACCTTGGACGTGCCTTTTTAAAGACAAGAATTGCCATTATGAATCAGTTTGATAAGAAGTCACTACCTTATCGAGCTTTAAAAAATCACTGGAGACTCTTCCAAAAGGACAGCCGTAAGTTATCTCTCAACCCTTTTTACTCAAAGACCTTCCATCAAACATTATGCCCACATGAAGTCGTTGAGAAGACACTGAATTTCTCAGAAGAACTCTCCAATTATTATAACCTCTATCAGCTTTTGCTTTTTCACTTTCAGGAGAAGAGGGGGAATGAGTTTTTTGAACTCATAGAGGAGAATATAAGCAAGGTCAATCATTACTTCAAAACAGTCTTTAGGACTTTTCGTAAACATAAACAATACATCAAAAATGCACTAGAAACACATTACTCAAATGCAAAATTGGAGGGGACCAATAAGCTTATCAAAGATATTAAACGTCT
>NZ_JAPVYF010000062.1:0-1324 GCF_041431705.1 Streptococcus sp. 27098_8_74 | reverse complement strand
TTCAAATATATGAACTGAGAAAGCAAGGAGAAAGCTTTAAACGACTTTCAAATCAATTTGAGGTGAACGTTTCTGGTCTAAAGTACATGGTGAAATTAATTGACCGTTATGGAATAAACATCGTCAAAAAGGGAAAGAAGCGTTACTATTCTCCTAAATTAAAACGAGAAATGATTAATAAGGTTCTGCTTGAAGGTTGTTCCCAACAAAGTGTTTCTCTGGACTATGGCCTCTCCAATCAAGGTTTGCTTAACAATTGGATAGCACAATACAAGAAAAATGGGTATACTATTGTTGAGAAAGCAAGAGGGAGACCGCCTAAAATGGGACGTAAGCCAAAGAAGAAACCTGAAGAGATGACAGAACTAGAGCGACTTCAAGCAGAAAATGAGTACTTGAGAGCGGAGAACGCTGTTCTAAAAAAGTTGAGAGAACTCCGATTGAGGGACGAAAAAGAGCAAGAAGAAAAACGGAAATTGTTCGAGGATTGGTAACAGAGTTTGCTTTAGAGATTCTTCTAAAGATTATTAGGCTTGCTCGTTCGACCTATTATTACCACTTAAAACAGCTGGATCAAACGGATAAGAATCAAACTATCAAAGCTGAAATTCAAGCTATTTTTACTGAACACAAAGGAAATTATGGCTATCGTCGCATCACTCTTGCATTGAGAAATCGTGGCTTCGTGGTAAATCATAAGAAAGTGCAACGTCTGATGAAGGCTCTTGGTTTAAGTGCTCGAATTCGCCGAAAACGGAAGTACTCTTCATATCAAGGAGAGATTGGTAAGAAAGCAGAAAATCTCATTCGACGCCAGTTTGAAGCATCAAAACCAATGGAAAAGTGCTACACAGATGTGACAGAGTTTGCCATTCCAGCAAGCAGCCAAAAACTCTATTTATCACCAGTTTTAGATGGTTTTAACAGCGAAATTATCGCCTACAATCTTTCTACTTCGCCCAACTTAGCACAAGTAAAAATGATGTTGGAACAAGCTTTCACAGAGAAGTACTATGAGAACACTATTCTACACAGTGACCAGGGATGGCAATATCAACATGATTTCTATCATCATTTTTTAGAGGACAAGGGAATCCAACAATCTATGTCACGTAAAGGCAATAGTCCAGACAACGGCATGATGGAATCCTTCTTTGGCATTCTTAAGTCTGAGATGTTTTATGGTTATGAGAAGACGTTCAAGTCAATTGAGCATTTGGAACAAGCTATTGTAGACTATATTAATTATTACAACAACAAACGCATTAAGGTAAAACTAAAAGGACTCAGTCCTGTACAATACAGAACTAAATCCTTTGCTTAA
>NZ_JAPVYF010000061.1:0-1364 GCF_041431705.1 Streptococcus sp. 27098_8_74 | reverse complement strand
TTATCCAAAGGATTTAGTTCTGTATTGCACAGGACTGAGTCCTTTTAATTTTACCTTAATTCGTTTGTTGTTGTAATAATCAATATAGCCTACAATAGCTTGTTCCAATTGCTCGAGTGAGTGAAACGTCTTCTCATAACCATAAAACATCTCAGACTTAAGAATGCCAAAGAAGGACTCCATCATACCATTGTCTGGACTATTTCCCTTACGTGACATGGACGGTTGGATCCCTTTATCCTCTAAAAATTGATGATAATACTGATGTTGGTATTGCCAACCTTGGTCACTATGGAGAATTGTATTTTCGTAATGCTCCTCTGTGAAGGCCTGGTCTAACATAGCTTTCACTTGTTCTAAGTTTGGTGAAGTTGAGAGATTATAGGCAATAATTTCGCTATTAAAGCCATCTAAAACAGGCGATAAATACAATTTCTGTGTGCTATTTGGAATGGCAAACTCTGTCACATCTGTGTAGCACTTTTCCATTGGTTTGGATGCTTCAAACTGGCGTTGAATGAGATTCTCTGCTTTCTTACCAACCTCTCCTTGATATGAAGAATACTTACGTTTACGACGAATTCGAGCACTTAAACCAAGAACCTTCATCAGACGTTGCACTTTCTTATGATTTACCATGAAGCCACGATTTCTCAATTCAAGAGTCATTCGACGATAGCCGTAATTTCCTTTATGCTCACAATAAATTGATTGAATTTCAGCTTTAAGCTCTTTATCTTTGTCAAATCCATCTAGTTGTTTCAACTGATAGTAGTAAGTTGAGCGAGCTAAACCAGCCGTTTCAAGAAGTAAATCTAGTCGAAATCCTCCTGTGACCATTTCTCTAATTGTCTCTGCCTTTCTCGCTGTAAGGCTTCGTCCCTGTCTTCTAGTTCTTTTAACTTTTTTAGGTAAGACACCTCGGTACGTAAGCGTTCATTCTCCTCTTGGAGTCGTTCTAGTTCTGTCATTTCTTCCCAAGTTTTCTTACGTTTACGTCCCATTTTAGGTACTCTCTCTCTTGTTTTTTCAACAATAGTATACCCATTTTTCTTGTATTGTGCTATCCAATTTTTCAACAGAGAAGGATTGGGTAGAGCATAATCTAAAGATACACTTTTTCGTGAACGACCTTTAAGCAAAACTTTATTAATTATTTCTTCCTTTAATTCGGGAGAATAGTAACGATTCTTCCCTTTTTTGACGATTTCTATTCCGTAACGTTCAATCAACCTCACCATATATTTTAGTCCAGAAACATCCACACCAAATCTTTTTGAAAGCTCTTTGAAGCTTCTCCCCTGTTTTCTCAGTATATATATCTGAATCTTGTCCTCATAAGTTAATTTCATAATAAAAACACC
>NZ_JAPVYF010000060.1:0-1443 GCF_041431705.1 Streptococcus sp. 27098_8_74 | reverse complement strand
TAAAAAAGCGCAAAAAATCACTTCCTGTGCTATACTGTAATTGAAATTTTTTAGTTTTGGCGTTAGACCTGTTTCCTCAGTCCTAGCGCCTTTTCTTTTTGATAAGTCTGCTTGGTGGAGAGTAGTTTGTAAATGATTCTAAGAATCTTATGAGCACAAGCAATAATCGCCTTCATCTTGCTTCCTCTTTGGGAAATTCGATTGTAAAAAGAAGAAAAAGCTGGATCCTTAGAATGTGCTGCAATTAATCCCGACATGGTCAAAGCCTGCTTGATATATCGATTTCCTTGCATGATGTGTGAGGATTTTTTTATGCCAGCACTTTCATAAGATCCTGGGCAGAGCCCAGCCCAAGAAGCTAAGTGTGCGTCCGATTGAAAAGCCTTCACATCTGGTCCAATCTCAGCTAAAATAGTGGCTGCACAATTTTCACTCACACCAGGAATGGTTTGAAGTAACCTATTTTCCTCAGGGGAACTCCTTTTCAATGTAGTGTTGAATTTCATTTGTCAATTTTTCAATGAGTTCCTGATACATCCTATATTCCTCTAAGCTCTGATCTAAGAGGAAGCGGTCTTCTAGTGATAACTTTCCTTCCATCGCTTCAACGAGTTCTTCTGGACTTGCTTTCACTCGTTTATAAATACAAGGGGTAACAGATTCTACATCAATTGTTTCTCCGTTAATGAATAATTTTAAAAGTGCTTGCCCTGTCTTAGAAAAAATATCAGAAAGATAACTGGTTAGCTTGATATTGGCACGTTGTAAGAGATTGTGAATTTCATTTTTGACTTGAGTTTGACGTTGCTTGTAAGAACGCATGCGACGTGTCAGTAAACGAAGCTGTACCACTTCAGGAGCAGGGATATAGGAAGGTTCAATCAGTCCACAACGGCCTAGTTGAGCAATCCATTCGGCATCTTTCATGTCTGTTTTCCGACCAGGTACATTCTTGATATGTTGAGGATTGGCAAGTACTAAAATGAGATCAGAATCTGAAAAGATATTAAAGAGAGGGAGCCAATATTGCCCAGTACTTTCAAAAAAGACATGTGTGACATGGTTTTCTATAATCCAATCTAAGGCATTGTGAAGAGCTACAGTAGTTGTCCCAAATTTCTTCTGAATTTTCTTTGGTTTATTGGTATCTAGTGGACCATCTAGAATACAACAAACGATAGACTTTTGGTGGACATCAATGCCACAACACGTTTCAATCATGACTTCCATTACAAAAACCTCCTGTTAACACTATTGAACAATAGAACAAGAGGCTACTAGTAATTTTATTTTCATGCTCAAGGCATATTCGAGTTATCTCATGACTCTTGTTCATCCAGTTTTTTGTACAGGCTAGGAAAAGCCCTATTAAAGACCACAGATTTGTATTGTTCATTTTTATTATAAGCAGAACAGCATTTTCTGTCACGAGTTAGCAGGCAT
>NZ_JAPVYF010000059.1:0-2058 GCF_041431705.1 Streptococcus sp. 27098_8_74 | reverse complement strand
AGGGTATAGAAGAAACCTTTGGCAAACTGCCCAAAGTTAGCGAAGAAAGCAGCCCAACGTTCAAGAGCGAAAGGACTAGCCGTTTCAGTTAAAAGATACATAAATTCAGGACTCCTTTCTATTTATCTTCAGCCTTAGCTGGTTTCAAGTGATACTTATCGTAGAGTTTTTGAAGGCTACCATCTTTTTGCCATTTAGCAATCAAATAGTTGGTATAATCAATCAACTCTTGGTTAGACTTGCTTGAAGCGATACCGTACTCTTGTGTTTTGAAACCTTCTTTTAAGGTTTTAGTTTTCTTACTTTCATATCCAGAGAGGATAGATTTATCAACTGAGAAAGCATCTACACGGTGAGCGTAAAGAGAAACAGCCAATTCTGGGAAAGATCCGAGTTGAACATAGTTGAACTTAAGGTTATGGGCTGAGGCATATTCCTGCAAGGCAGCCTTTGTTGACGCCCCTTGAGAAACACCGATAGTCTTACCATTCAAATCTGAGATTTTGTTAATACCTGAATCTTTAAGAACCAAGAAACCGATTTGGTCATAGTAGTAAGGAGTTGAGATAGCATAAGAAGCCTTACGTTCATCATTGATGGTATAGGTAGCGATAAGCAAGTCGATAGTCCCGTTATCCATAAGTGGTTCACGAGTTTGCGTCGTTACTGGGATATAATTCACTTTAACTTTTAACTCATCAGCAATCTTCTTAGCAAGATCAACTTCCATACCTTCGTAGGTATTAGTCTTAGCAGAATAGTAACCAAAGTTAGGAACGTCTTGCTTCACACCGACATTGAGTGTCCCTCGCTTAACAATCTTTTGGACTGCTTTACTATCAAGAAGCTTACTAGTGTCTTCCGCCTTAGTCTTGTGACTCGTGATAAGAAAAATAGTGAGTATTGCCAAGCTTGCAACAGTTAGGTAACGTAAGATTTTTTTGAAAATCAT
The DNA here is from genome assembly GCF_041431705.1 of Streptococcus sp. 27098_8_74. Classification (NCBI taxonomy): domain Bacteria; kingdom Bacillati; phylum Bacillota; class Bacilli; order Lactobacillales; family Streptococcaceae; genus Streptococcus; species Streptococcus sp. 27098_8_74. Next base: position 1,106 of record NZ_JAPVYF010000059.1, on the reverse strand, counting down.
AGGCAACCTCCTTAGGCATCCACTTGGACATTATCAGAGTTGTGATCGATAATCTTAGAAAGGAATTGAACCGCACGAGGTTCAGTTGGATTGTCAAAGAAACCATCCACATCCGTAGTGTCTACAAGAACTTGACCTTCAGCCATGAAAATGATACGGTCAGCCACACTGCGGGCAAAGCCCATTTCGTGGGTAACAACCACCATGTTCATGCCACCTTTGGCAAGCTTTTGCATAACCGCAAGCACGTCACCGATAGTCTCTGGGTCAAGGGCTGATGTTGGTTCGTCAAAGAGCAAGAGTTCAGGATTCATGGCAAGACCACGGGCAATAGCGATACGTTGTTTTTGCCCACCAGAAAGCATACCAGGGTATGAATCCTTCTTGTCCCACATGTTAACGTAGCGAAGGAATTTTTCAGCAGTCTTTTCAGCGTCTGCCTTACTGATTCCAAGAACCTTGATAGGTGCCAAGGTTACATTTTCAAGAACGGTTTTGTGCGGGTAGAGGTTAAAGTGTTGGAAAACCATACCGGCTTCCTTACGCAATTCTACCAAATCTTTGGCAGAAGCTTCCGTCACATTATGTCCGTTAACGATAAGCGTACCGTTATCGATTGATTCTAAGGCGTTGATTGTACGGATGAGAGTGGATTTCCCAGACCCAGAAGGTCCCAAGAGAACCACAACTTGTCCTTTTTCAATTTCTAGATTGATATCACGAAGTGCATGATAGTCTCCGTAATATTTATTAACATTTTTAAATTCAATAAGTGCCATAAGAGCCTCCTATAATGGATTTACTTGTTAGCTTTTCTAACATATATTGAATTTTAGCATAAGTAAAGTCGAAAGTCAAAAAATTCCGAATATTCTTTCAAAACGTTCGGTTTTTACTAAATAATTAATCATTTTTTGATATAAATATGAGAAAAACAAAAACCCACCCGTAGGTGAGTTTTTATTTTATTCACTAGCTTGCTCCCATTGTTTAGAGAGGTAGCGAGAGTAGCTAGAAATAGCAAAGTTAACCACGAAATAAGCTAGAGCCACAATACCGTATAAAGTAAAGATTTGACTAGGTTCGTAGTAACCACCCATCAAAAT
>NZ_JAPVYF010000058.1:0-2336 GCF_041431705.1 Streptococcus sp. 27098_8_74 | reverse complement strand
CCCATACGCAAACGTTCCTGGTGCATGTCCAGATAGAGACACGTCAACTATAAAGTAATCTTCTGGCTTTCGCCCAAGGAAATACAATTGCTCAAAGATTTCATCTGTTAACACTTCATCAATAGTTCTCTCTAAAGGCCTTGCTCCATCTTCTGGGCTAACACCGACACTACTAAGATATTCATAGAAGTAATTTTTGCCATCGATAGTTTGGTCACCATCCTTAATATCCTCATAATTAATAAGGATATGATGCTCTTTAAACCAAGTACTCTCATGTACTGCCATTTTTGAATAGACAATCTTATCAATGGTTTGTTTCGTCAAGATATTAGTCACTTCAATTTTCCAACGGTTGATAAATTCAGGACGTTTAAAGATCTTGATTAACTCATCTCTCATGTCCTTCATGAACTCTTTATAGTCAGTCTTGTTCATTTCTGTAAAGGTTTGACCAGAGGTGATATATTTATCTCTGATTCGCTTATGCCCCACGTTTGATGTCGCAATGATAAACGTATTCTTAAAATTGATTTTTCGTCCACGTCCGTCAGTCAAATGCCCGTCATCAAGCATTTGCAAATATAAAGCCCAGACATCTGGATGAGCCTTTTCTAACTCGTCCAATAGTACTAACGAGTAGGGATTCTTCTTAATTTTTTCCGTTAAGTCACCTTTTCGCTCGTCATTTCCTATAAGACGAACAACAGCATTATCAGTCATGTATTCTGACATATCCAACCGAATCATCGCTTCTTCACTACCAAACAGTTGTTTGGCTGCTTGTTTCGCCAATTCAGTTTTACCTGTACCTGTTGTTCCAAGTAAAAGAAGAGTTCCAAGAGGTCTCCTCTTATTCTGCCCTCCCTGGATTCCCTTATACATAAGGCGTGCTATAGTTCGAATCACATGATCTTGCCCTTTAACAACAGCACGCATCCCTTCCGCAAAATCCACTGGAGTTGAAGACGTGCGTAGTAGACTTTCCATTGGAATACCTTTTTTACGGTGAATAACATTCGCAATGTCTCTTAAGGTAATCTCTGATTTTCCATCGATATTTGCAGTCGCTGAAGCTTCATCAATAATATCAATAGCTTTATCTGGAAGCATTTTATCCGTAATATAACGAATAGATAATTCTACTGCTGCCTTAATAGCATCATTAGGAATTTCAATGTCAAGTTCTCGTTTGTACTTGGGACGACGTTTTTTCAAGACCAATATCGATGCCTCTTTATCCAGTTCATCAACGTAAACTGGTTGTAGACGTCGTTCCATTGCAGGATCTCGTTCAATAATCATAAACTCATCAGCTGTGGTGGCTGAAATAAGATAGATTTCCCCACGAGATAAGGCTGGTTTCAAGCTATTTGCGACGTCAAGGGCACTACCCTCAACCCCAGTTCCCATAATAGTATGCACTTCATCAATAAAGAGAATAAACTCATCTTTATGAGCCATAAACTCTTTAATCAATCCGTCCATTTTAGCAATGATATTCACCTCTTTACCAGTATGGTCAAATTCTTTCCCTTGGATAGCAGATAATTCTAGTTGCTTAACCTGCTTACCTTGGAAACGTGTTGGGACATGGGCTTTATTGTTAAGAATATCCGCACAAATTCCCTCTACAATAGCTGTTTTACCTACACCAGCTTCACCAATCAGAACAGGCGAGTTTTTTTCTAATCGGTTCAGTGAGATAAAGACTTGTCTGATTTCATCTTGTCTACCCCAAGCCACAAAATCTTGACGTTTAGGTCTGATTTTCTCAGTAAGGTCTGTTGTGTATTTGTCAATATAAGGAGTCTTACTAAGATTATGGTTAGTCATCTCCTTCATCTATTTATACTTCCTTCCTAAACGTTCTGCAGCCTTATCCATTAAGTAGCGACGGTTTTTTGAGCCGTCATCTCTCAACTCTGGATAACAGTTCTTATCTATCGGATAATAACGTTTCTTTGTCCGACGGTGTGCATGAATAAATTCCCAGAACTTATTTCCACCAGACGAAGACGGGATCATCCAATAAATCGTTAAAGTCATTGTACAGATTAAATTGATTAGGAACTTCAGCTCCTGCCCTCTTGGGAAAAATACATCCTTAAATTGTAGCGGAAAAACAAAGCTTCCCACTATAATAAAAGCTTTCATTACAGGAACACCGTAGTACTTTACCTGCGTGTAAAGACCACGAGGCAGTCCCCAGTTCCCCTCTTGTTGTTGATTTTCTTCTTGATTCATCCAGTACCTCCCTAGAAATCAATATCCATCATTGGTTGAATATTACTTTCAAAATAAAGGAAATAACGGAATTTCTCAGTCAAAAGCTC
>NZ_JAPVYF010000057.1:0-2576 GCF_041431705.1 Streptococcus sp. 27098_8_74 | reverse complement strand
TGATGGTGTGGATGCAAAAAAACTCAGATACCACCAATAAATTTTCTATAGAAAAAGAGCGCAAAAAAGACATGAAAACAATCTATCAAATAAAGCAGGTTTATTGTGAATAGACTTAGTTGTTCATGTCTCCATTTACCTCCGAATGTTACTTGCCTTGATTGTACGCTATCCGAGAGATTTTGTCAAATGAAAATAAAATATCTAACCTTATTAGACTGCCAATCTACCTTATCAATAGTCTCCACCTATGCTATACTAAAAGCAATACTAAAAATGGAGATTATTTATGGAAAATAAGTTTGTAAAGAAACCAACACCTAAGGGGGATAAGTCCACAAGAATTGTTTTTATAGGTCTCTTAGTGGCATTGCTTTTTATAATCGCAGGGACGGCTTTCTTCTTTGCTGTGAATAGTAGCAGTAAGGCTACCAAAGGTTCAGTTGCATCCAGTAAGTCGAGTACGACTGTCTATTCCGGCAGCAATGTAGAGGATCCCTTGTTCAAAATCACCCTGAAAACCTTCGGAGATAATAAAGAATTTTTACTCGTGACACCAAATCCTGGTCATGATAGAAACATGTTTAACATTGTGGGGGTAGCTGGTCAATACTTAGTCACTCAAGAGTACAAGGGGGGTGAATCTGGTAAGAAAAATGCCAAGGGTGAGACACTTTATAAGTATGACTACTTTAATATCTATATGTATGACACGGAAAAACCAAATCAAAAACCTAAACAAATTGACCTCTTGAAATTGGCTAAAAAAGCTGGGGATGAAGATTATTTAAATCAGGCAAGTCTAAGGCTTTTCATGCTTAATGAGCAAGCTTACTTACAAATGCCTTTTGGTGCGTCATCAGCTGATTTTGCTTCTAATAAAAAATACCTCAATCTTAAGACACAAAAGATCGAGGAAATGAATATTCCAGCTAACTCGAATACTTTGGACTCGGAATTGGATTACGCCAATGTTGATATGCGTAAGACTTTAGAGCCTTTTGGACTTGAGATGTGGACAGGTGCAACTAATGGTAGGGATTTAGATCATCCAACAGAAACACCAATTGCGAGTCTGCCTGCTCTTTATTACATTTCTGAAAAAGACAGAAGCCTCAATATGGATAGTACCAACTTTGCCAAAGAGCATAAGGATGCTTATGAAGCGATTAAGACCAAACATGCTAGAATCTACACCATTCCAAGCAAGATTAACAATGAAACCTGGTTCAATACCTTACTCCATTGGATGGCACCTGAAGGCCAGGATGCCTACGAGTTACCGGTTAGGGCATTTAGACCGACTCAGGAAGAAGGGAAAGTCAAGTCCTACCAAGAATTGCAGACTTGGAATGACAACCATATCAGAAAAAAATAGAGGAACTTACCTCTGAGACCCATAAGATTATGAACCCAAGTCTATAATACTTGGGTTTTTTAGTGTGGTCTGATATAGCAATTGTTGTTTTAGTTTTTTTGTGAAATTCTTGTTATATGATAGCTAAGTTTAAAATAGATTGTTTATTAGTTTGTTTAGCTGATTATTAAAAATATTTCAATCGGGTCTATAGGCTTATAATAAGCAGAACAAATCATTTAATAAAGATTAAAATTATTGACACTTATATTGACGTGTAATTATCAGAATGTTAGAATTTAAAGTGCATCATCATAATAAAATAAAATTAAAGCAATAAACCAAATATTACAATTTTTTATGGAGACTTTATGAAAGATTTTTTTAATCAACGTCAACGTTATTCATTGAGAAAATATTCTATTGGCGTTTGCTCAGTCTTGCTTGGAATTGTTCTTTTTTCTGGACAGGCTGTACAAGCTGATGAAGTTATAACAGGTAATGATAACGTTGTGAAATCTGTAGAAGCAGCTGAATCCGCAATATCGGATACTACTATATCAGAAGTTCCAACTGCTATAGAAAAGTTACCAGTAGAAGAAGTAGTAACTGTACAGAATGAAACAGTTTCTAAGCAACAAGACACGTCATCTGAAACAAACACTAGTAGAAATTCTACGTCTTTTGCTAGTTCTGAAGAATCATATGTGGCTCAAGTAAATCAAAGTCAAGCTACAAGTGATTTATCTGAAGGATTAAAATCAGAAACGATAACATCTGAAATATCAAGAACTAGTCTCCGTCGAGGGAGAATTTTAGCGTCTGAAGAAACAGTCGAGAGTTCTACAGAGGTACTATCATCAGAAGCAATCCCAGCTGAAATACCTATACGACGTAGTGGACGTCGAGGAAGAAATATGTCATCTTTAAATACGTCTGAATCGAATAACGGGACTCCTATAAATAGTAGTTTACCTACGGTCACCATACCAACCAGCAATCAAAATAATACTTTAGCTACACCAGACGAAAATATAACGAAATCAACCAAGCAAACGGTTGTTTTTGAAGGTGCAGGAGAAAAGACGCCAGCTACTAATATTAAAGATGATTATGTTTTCACAGGTAAGAAAGATTTAACAACAAACGCTATTACTTGGAAGACAGGCTCGCATACATACGGCAGTGTACCAGTTCCAGTGGTGACAGGCTACTATGC
>NZ_JAPVYF010000056.1:0-3840 GCF_041431705.1 Streptococcus sp. 27098_8_74 | reverse complement strand
TATGAGGACGTGGAGCAGAAGGTATGGTCTATTCCAAACATGACAGATTTCTGGGGTATCGGTAATAGAATGGAGAAACGCTTCAACACGTTAGGTATCTACTCAATCAAAGACTTGGCAAATGCTAACCCAGATATCTTGAAGAAAGAATTAGGAGTAACTGGTCTTCGATTATGGTTTCATGCTAATGGTATTGATGAAAGTAACGTTCATAAACCCTATAAACCAAAATCAAAAGGTCTAGGCAACTCCCAGGTTCTTCCTAGAGACTATTTTAGACAACGAGATATTGAAATTGTCCTTAGAGAGATGGCCGAGCAAGTTGCTATCCGACTGAGAAAGATAGGCAAGAAAGCGACTGTTGTTTCAATACACCTTGGCTACTCTAAGCATGAGAACAAGCGTTCTATCAATACCCAAATGAAAATTGAACCAACGAATAACACTGACATGCTGACAAACTATGTGTTGAAATTATTCCATAATAAATACACTTCAGGAGCAATCCGAAGTGTAGCGGTTAATTATTCTGGGTTTGTAGATGAATCTTTTGGATTAATCTCACTATTCGATGATGTCGAACAAATTGAAAAAGAAGAAAGGCTCCAGACAGCAATAGATTCTATCAGAGACCAATTTGGCTTTACCTCTCTACTAAAAGCTAATGCACTTGATGGTGCATCGAGAAGTATTGCCAGAAGTAGGCTCATCGGAGGACATTCTGCTGGAGGATTGGATGGTTTAAAATGATTGATCGTTCCTATTTACCATTTCAAGCAGCAAGAGAATACCAAGATCCTGGGATGCAAAAGTGGATGGGATTCTTTCTGTCCGAGCATACCTCATCATTACATGCTGCTAAATACCGTGTTGACTTCTCTACAGACTTAAGTAAGCCTCAGAAACTCTTATTGCTTTCTCAACTCTATGCCAACCAACTTAAAGGCCAATTCACTATCAAACATCGTGATAGGAAAATTACTTTAGTTGGCGAAGTGAGAGAACTGTCTCGTAAGGAAATATCAATAAAGACTAGTGAAGGATATAGATTAGTTCAACTCGACAATATCCTTCAAATTCAGCTTTTGGAAAATCATATACACTAAAAAAGCAACAGCCTATATCATGTGGTTGTTGCTTTTTAACTAGATTAACTAAAATCAACTGTAATGATTGAACCATCTTTATCAATGATAGCAGTGACAATTTCATCATCTTTATCTGCTTCATTCAATAGATTTTCAGCATAATCCTTTGCACTTGTTTCCTTAATAGTTTCTATTTCGTTTTTTTCTTCTGCCTTCAGTTCCTTATGTGTCTTATATTTTTTCCAAGCCCACTTACCTAAACCTACAACCACACCTCCAATAGCTGCACCAGCACTAAGCATTGCTACTTTATTTAACATATCATCTTGTTGGGCATTATTGGTATCATCAACTTGGCTACTATTCTCAATTTGGGATAAAACAGCTAGGGCACCATCCTCATAACCTACTTCGTATCCCTCTTTATAACCCTCTTCGTTACCTTGAATACAACCAGCATTAAAACCATCTTCAAAGCCATCCGAATAAATATCTTCAATAAGTTGCTCTGGCCCACCATGCTCAAAAGCAAGTTCAGTTAATTTTGCGTATTCCCATTTTTGATCAGTATTATCAAGCTCGTTAAAAATTGCAGTCATTGTATATTTCTCCTTTATCTTTGTTAAGTATAGTATAAAGGAAATTATTTATATTGTCGTTCACAGTTTGTGAACTTTTTTTCCAATTTGTATGAATTGTTTAGCATATGGATTATTTAGTTTAGATAAACCATTTATTAATTCAGTCCCAATCAGTTGGTTAGTAGCATAATCATAATCATTATCCACAAGATTGATTATGTATCTTAATGCGAAGAAGTAATCAGCAACCTTACTGTATTTGCGGCTTTCCTTTAGAATTTCAATCAAGTATAGTAAGCCCTCATTCAGGTCCCTCTTAAATTGAGGTGTTCTTACCTCATTATCATTGAAACTTGGCAATACAACATTTAAAACAAAAGAACTTATCTCCTTTTTACTTTTCTTGTCTTTCAATAAAAAATCTTTTACTTGTTTAACAGATGCTTCATTAAAAATAAAGGAGTAAAGTAATAGGTAAAGACTTAATAAATTTACTGCAATTACTAAAAATTCATCACTATCTATATCAAACTTATTATAAGCCTCGTCGTAAGCTTCTATAATTAAATCAATGTCTAACTCATCTTTTTCTTCAGAAGAACCAAACAGTAATCGTTTATGTGCCTCAAAAGCTCTGATAGTTTTTGTATCAAATCTTTTATCCAAATTATATATTGGATAAAGTCTAGCTGTCGTTAGGGAATTACTGTCAATGTTGCTATAATATGCTAACATATCGGGGACAGAAGATAGATCTTCATACAATAATAAGTCCATAGTAACTCCATATCGCTTAGCAATTCTCTTAAGTATTTCTTCATCTGGTTTACGAGAACCATTCTCATACTGAGAAATTGTGCTTTTTTCCAGATGTAAAGCATTTGCTAATTCTTCTTGCGTTTCTCCATAGGATTTTCTTAAATGCTTTAAATTAGTTGCTAAATAATTCATGTCCTAAATCTCAAATTACTTTCTAACACTCTTAACCCGATACATATATATCTATTGTACTATGCATCGTGTATAGTAATATCGAAGTGACAATCAATTACAAGTCACTTAGTGCTTCCTTAGTCGTCTCTGCAGCTACGTGTGCATAAACTTCTACCATTGCAGTCCCCTTGTGTCCCAATTGTTGAGAGACTAATAGACCGTCTTTTGTTTGCTCATATAGACGTGTTGCAAGTGTGTGTCGCAGTTTGTGAGGAGTAGTAGGCTTACCATAAGCGGTAGATAACTTCTTTACCAAAAGCTCGACTGAACGTGTGCCAAGTCTTGCAGGCACTTTATTTTGAGTCGTTAAGAAGAATGCTTTATCTGAATCACTTGCTGCGTAGCGTCCCTTCCTAATTTCTAAATAACGCTCAATATAAGGGATGCCAAATGGAGCGATATTTACTACGTCCTTTTTCCCACCCTTTCGAATAACTGTAATCGTCCTTGTGGCTAGATTGACATCTTGCATATCTAGGTTGACTAATTCAGATAAACGGACTCCAGTTGAGAGTAGAAGTGCTATAACAGCAAGGTCACGCTCTTTATTTTTGACAAATGATACCTGGGCACGTTTTGAGATTTTCTTTTCATGCTCATTGTCAATATAATCTAGGAAAGACTGTGTATCGTTTAGAAAGAGTTTTTCTTTCATGTTATCTGCACGACTAGCCAAGGTATCTTTAGGCTTCTTGATTTTTACCTTAACCATGACATTTCTGTAAAAATAAGGCTCGCCCTCGTCATCCTCAGTTTCTTGGGTAAGATACTTAAATAAACTAGAGAGAGCATCTTTAGTCCGAACAATACTGACTTCAGAGATTGAACGACGCTCAGTATTTTCACGAAGGTAAACAAAGTAGCCTTCGATAACAGACTTTGGTAAATGGGCCAGCTCATCAATATGAACATCGGCAATCGTATCATAATCTGCATATCGTACAGTTTCACCCAATTTCTCATGATCTCTAATCAACCATTCAAAAAATCGTCTATATTCCTTTAAGTACTCATACAGTGTCTTATAGCTATATGGAATAACGAGCTTTGCTTGATAATATTCCTTAACATACCAAGGCATAATCTCAAGCAACTCGTTTATATTTTTCATTAGTGTTTCTTGTTTCATATTAGCCTCAAATCTAACAATTTTCTTGTTAGTAGTAGTTTATCATAGC
>NZ_JAPVYF010000055.1:0-4119 GCF_041431705.1 Streptococcus sp. 27098_8_74 | reverse complement strand
ACTGTTTTCCGAATAGATGTCTTTATTGGTAATACTTTTATCAAATCGTAACTATCTAGCTAGATTTTCTACCAACCTAGTTAAAATCAAACATGAAAACAGGTGAAAAGCCCTGATGATTTGATATATAAAGGCTCTTTTCATTATTTTTAGCTTAATAGCCTGTACATAACATTTAGAGCTGACTTTTAGTTATTAATTAACTTTTGGTCGAATAGGAAGCTGAGATTTTTCAATAATTAAGTCAAATTGTTCAATAGGTATTTTGTCTTCCTCTTGAACAGTCCCTCTTTTAATCTTAATTGGTATATTATACTTGTACTGATTTGAATATAAATCTGTGTACTTTAGCTCTAAATCTCCCCATTCTTGAAACTTAGAATTCAAACCATCTTGATTTTCAAAATAACAATCGAAAATAACTTTTAGTTTTGTATCCTCTCCTTTTTGAACTGAAAGGTAATCTAAAATTCTTTTCTTACTTTCATCACTTGATGATATAATCCCTTTTGGAATAAATTTAATAGTAGATAAAATTGCTGATTGTAATCCAATATTATTAATGTTTAATATAATAGACTTATCTAATCTGCAAATTTTTCGTTTATCTATTATTCTTCTTATTTCTTTGTCTAAATTATTTAAACTACTCTCTATGATACCTCTTAAGTATTCTAAATTTTTTTCCATTTCCTTTTCATCTAAGTCAGTTCTAATTTTTTCTGATACTTCGAAATCTTCAAATTCTTCAACTCTTTTCTTAACTTTTATTCTTCTGTTTATTAACTCATTGCAACGTTTATTTAGTTTATCATCTTCATCCTTAAATATATCTTTTAAATTTTCTCCGATTACAAAAGGTTCAATATCATTACAATCATTACTACTATTCTCAGTATTTGAATGAATTGAAAAGGTAAAAATAGGCAAGCTACTTTCCCTCTTTTCATCTTTTGATTTCTTACTTTCGTAATTTAATGTCCAGTAAACACCTAAAACCGTACCTATACCTCCTATAACTGCTCCATAATACGCTAAAATATCGGAGTCATCGAAAAAACTAATTTTTATATCAAAATGTGGAAGTACTACAAAAATAATAACCGGCACAGCTAATACAATAATGGACATTCTTATGAAAGAATTAAATATTTTTAGATCTTTAGAAGCATCAGACTTCCTAGCTATGCCCCACTGACAAACTCTTATTAATAATTCAATTGTTCCTACGATAACTATAAGTGCCAAAACATATTTTTCCACTCCTATCTGTTTACTAGTTTCTGCTCCTTTTGTTGCTATCCCAAAAATACTTAATCCTATCATTTTATAATTCCTTATAATTCTTTCTTAAACTCAAAAAAGCTGATTTCTCAGCTTTTTAATTCTATCATGGAGCTTAGTTACTTTTGAATGGCATCGCTTCATCGCTCTGCACAAATTCTCGTTGAGCATCTGTTAATTCCTCAAGTTCATCACAACCAATAAGTCCAAAGACTTCCATACCATCTTTAGTACTAACGATGTATGCCTCAAGTTTCCTTGCTTTGTCAACATCTGACACTAAGTAAATATTCTTTTTAGTCATTACTTCATCAGTCATTTTACTCTCCTTCAACCCTTTATTAGTGTTTAATCTTCCCCCAATTTATCATGTTGTGCCCTGAAGGCGTATAATGGATCAAAATCTGAATCAAGTTTATTGTTAACGTCAGCTTGTTCAGCCATCTTAACATTTAAACTATTTTCCATCCTCCCAATACAATCCATTACCTTCCTTATCATTGTAAGGGTTTCAGAAGTAATTTTCAAGACCTCACTTGAATTTTCATTGTTTATAATTTTATCTGAGCTTTTCATTTTCTGCTTTAGACGTTCTTCAATTTCGTCTAAACGTAGCTCTTTCATACTTTGTTGAGGTTCTGGAATGGCTGATACTGACTCTAAAGGTTTTATGCTTTCAACCGTCAAATCTTCAATTTTTGTGACGTTCATAATGACCTTGGCGCGTGCTTCTTCCTTTCCATTATGACCTGGTATAAAGATATAGTTGTTGCTACCAAAAAATGATTGTTGGGTAATATCATTCTTAGCTAAACTTTCAAATAGTGAATCATGACCTTCTACTAAACTGTTAGCAAAATAAATATTTCTCGTGTCTCGGAAAAGTTGGGTATTGAAAATAAATGGCCTGTTCTTAGGGAAATTATTAACGTGAGGGGAATGGAAAAAATGTTCTGTTGATAGGTAATGTACGTAAGGGACCTTGCTGAGTAGCTGAGACAAAGTATTCGTATCCATCTGAGCCTGCTCGTCAAAGAGGAAGATATCTGTAATGTGATTTGTTGGAGACGTTACTAACTCAATATCCTTTTTTAAATAGCCCGCTAGCAGAACGGCATGTTTTTTCTCATCCTCTAGATCTGCATGATTGTGGGTAATCGTAATCTTAGCTTTATCTTCTAAATACGATAGAGCATTCCAAGAAATATGTGACTTAAATCCCATAATAGCGACTCTGTGGTCTTTAGATTTTGCAAAGTTAGTCAGCTTATGAAAAAAGGGAGAGGCTTCAAAAGGAGATAGGACGTAGGGATCAATATAGATATTAAGCATCAGTATCACCTTCTTCTTGATTTAACTCTTCTAGTTCGGCATCTTTAATTAATGGACGCTCGTTAAACGCTTCATTCATTCTAAAGGGCATGTATTTGGCCACACGACCACCATCAGTTGCATTTTGACTTCTGATAACAACAAGAGACTTATCAATCCCTTCTTCTGCAGCAAGTTCTAGGTTGAGGAAAATAATGTTATTGAGGTTCTTATACCCACCATTTTCAATAAGCATATACTTGTCTTCAATTTCTTGAATGTCGTCAAAATTATCAACGATAATCAGTAGATAACGTTTGTTGCCTTCTTCATCTAAACCATCCTCGAAACGTCCAAAGTGTTTAAAGACATTGAGCAATTTATCAAGATCGCTTATATCACCTACGTTAGTGATATAAGGATACACATCAAAAAGATTCTTTGTACCGTCATCTTCCTTTTTATTGAGAGCTAACTGACCGATAAAGAGATATCTAGGAACATGGACCGTATACGTACGCTCTTTTTTCTTCGCCTTTTTGGCTTGTAATTCTGATTTTCGTTTCTCCATACCAGAAAGAGGACTTGTCCCCTCACTCTTTTCTTGTGTTTTTGTCACTGTATACGTGAACTTATCCAGTTTTGACGTAGGAACAAAATAGGCATAGTTTTGATTAAATTTGAAGTTCTGATAGGCATCTACGACCTTCCAGTATCGAATAGGAGAGTAGTTATCTTCTTCCCGAAGGATATCTTTCCATTTATAAGTGAAGTTTCTGCTAATCTTATTTGCTAGTAAGAGCAACATCGTTCCATGACTGTAAATAGAGTAACTTGTCGCAAGAGCCCCTGGAGTATCTTCACGTTCGAACTCCCACTCTTGAACTAAGTAAAACTCTCTGAGTCGTTTGAGATGTGGCTTGATTTTAGGAATCGGTAAACCAAACTCCCTTGAAATTTGAAGGAGTTGAACATTTCGGAAAGTAGCTATAAATAGTAGGATATCCATATCTAACTGGTTTAGTTGCTTACTAATTAACTCATAGTCCGTTTCTTGACTATAGTTAATTTGAATGATGTAATCCTCTTGAAGTTGCAAATGGAAAGGAAAGTCATTGTTTGGATAAACTTGTTTCAGTAATGGTGTCGAGGCATACTTCTTATAATAGTCGTCCGAGAATCGAGAGACAGTATTCAATGTTGCTTTTCCATCGATTGTTCTTACCCCAAAACGACGTAGTCTTTCATTGAATTTTTTAACGAAGTCTTGATAGGCTTCCAGTGCTTCAGCAGAAGGCTTTTCTCCTGTTTCAGATAATCGAACTGTCCCATCAGGCATGAGAGTGACTTCTTCCCCATTAAATTTTTTCTTCGGATAAAGTGGGAGATTGATTTTCTTAGCAATATTTTGGAACCATTTTTTATTACCTGGTGTTCTTGTCATTTGTCTATTCCTTCTCTTCAATTTTTTGGAACCATTATACTAAACCCCATATACCTTCTATAACCCAGTGACACCCACCT
>NZ_JAPVYF010000054.1:0-4221 GCF_041431705.1 Streptococcus sp. 27098_8_74 | reverse complement strand
CCCAGTTGTGAACACTGATCTTACAGGTAAAGCAGGTACTCGTACTCCAATCGATGTTATTGCTGAACCAGGTGCTAAGATTGAATTGTTCGACAAAGACGGTAACAAGATTGGTGAGGCTACTGCTGATGAAATGGGTCACGCAATAGTAGTACCAACGGTTAACATTCCAGAAGGTAATGTAACAGCGAAAGCGACAGACCTATCAGGTAATGTCTCAGATGCTAGCGCTCCAATGCTTGCAACAAGGGGTGGGTCAACAGATACCTTTAATAATGCTAAAGGTTCCGTTGTTGCCCAAACGACTGTGAAACCATCACCAGTTGTAGATGTTCAGGCAGTGGATTCATCAGATAAGCACATGAATCTTAAAGCAACAGCGACTATTTCAGCAGCTCAAAAAGATACTTCTACCCTTCCAGCGACAGGAGAAGAAGCATCAACTGCAGCTGTAGTACTAGGAGGAGTTCTTGCAGCATTTGGACTTACCTTGGCAGGTAAGCGTAAAAAAGAAGACTAAGATAAATTAAAAAACTTGTAGAAGTGATTTAATAAGTCATCTGAGTTTTCAAACGAAAAGACTCATCCCTAAACTGGGGTGAGTCTTTTTCTACCATTTGTCAAGTATAATACGGTTTCGAACTCAACATTATTTCTGATAGAGTATAATGGGAATTTTTTGAGAAATAGTTCAAGCCATTTTTTCTGACATTTGAGCATATAAAAACGACACCTTATCTGGCATTTTTTGAAATGGCAGAATAAGATTGCTTTGCCAGTCCAACTAACTTTTCAGCTATGTTGCCTATTCTGTTCTCTGAAATACGTTTAGAGGTGGACTGGCGAAAAGTCTCTTTCAACTCAACTTCTGATAATTCTAGCACCCAATGCTTGGTTGGGAAGATGGAAACAAGATTCCAATATTGCTCACCTGTAGGAGTAGATAGTAGATTTTCGATTTCTGGGAAGGCGACTTGAAGAACTTTGTGCAGCCTATTCTTCGTCCTTACGATATCCTCTGTCAGATTTTGGTAGAATCGACTAAGATCATGCAAGTTTTGATAGACTTTTTCTTGAACATAAGTTGGCTTACGGTTTAAAACGAATTGTGACGAAGCTAGTTTCTCTGCATAAATCTTATCGGTTTTCCGAACTCGTAATCCATCAAGTTGCTTCTTAGCTTCCAAAGGATTAAGACGTGTATAGTCATAGCTGTTTTCTTCTAGAAAAGCTTGGAGTCGGCGAGAGTAGACACCAGTAGCTTCGAAAATAATTTCAGGGTTGCTCACGGTCTTTAGATCCTTCAGTAGATGAGAAAATCCGATAATGTCATTAGGCATAGTATATCCATGAACCCTTTTACCATTCACAAGAATAGCGACTTCTGAGCTTGCTTTACTCACATCAATTCCAAAAACTACTCGCATGATATTACCTCTTAGTCTTGAATGATTCCTTGCTTTAGTGATGCCATTTTCAATACTCGACGTTTTTCGTCCCACATACTTTGATAACATTCTTCCTAAAACAGGTGTCTTGTCAGTTTTAGTTACGACGTCTAGCGCCAAAGGACTCATCGACTTAACAAGACACCTCTACTTTAACATAACGAAAAAGTAGTGAGTACTTTCTCCCGTCGGAGATTTCCTTACTACTAATCTTAGTATGTTTTATTTGTTATGATAGGGAGATAATACTAACTCAGGTAATTCGTTCATTTATTTTTTACCTTTCTCTTTAAATAGTTTTAGAGTGTTTCTTAAATATAAACTAAAACTTTTGAAATTGTTATGTAATTATGACTTTTCAAAATTGTATTGCAAATAGTAACAAGTTTCTCACTCTATAATAAGACTTTTTAATCTGGTACATGTACTAAATATTTTTTTAAAGTAAAATAATTTATTTATCAAGTATTTTATAGTTTTATTTTTCATTTTGTTGTCAAATCAATATTTTTAATAAATTAAATGTTATTTTATCTTTTTTTTACAAATCAACAAAATCTGTATTAATTAATTTTTATATTGATAAATATTTTGAAAGAAAAAAGTTTGATTTTCTAATATTTGTTATAAATCGAAAAAATAGAACTAATAAAGTAAGTGAAACATTATAAAATAAATGTTTTGAGCTCTAATTGTATAAGTTAAATTATTTTCCAAGATTTTCATTTTGAGTGAGAATCTCTCGATTATTAGAAAATTATGTTATAATGTGATAAAGATTTCTATCAATGGGGTAAAGGTAGAATGAGGCAAATATGTTTTTCAGACGAAATGCAGGTAAATATCGCGAAACAGATCGCGTAACTCGTTTCAAACTTATCAAATCAGGAAAAAACTGGCTTCGGGCAGCAACTGCTAACTTTGGACTTTTCAAAGTTGTTAAAGGAAGTGCAGATGCGCCGTCAGTTTCAGCGCAAAGTGTTGAGGAAAAAACACCGGTTCTCTCAGGTCAAGCATTACTAAAAGGAATAGCGGCTGCGGGTGCATTGGCTGGAGGTGCAGTTACGACTTACACTGCTCAAGCCGAGGAGATGACAAGTCCTGCTTTGGAGAGACAGCTAACTGCTAATCAAGATGTGACAGCTAACTCTGACTCAGTTGTATTGAGTACAGCGTCTGTTTCTGAAGCTTCAGTGGTAGCGTCAACAAGTCAAGAGTCTACCAGTTCTTCAGTTGACACCCAAGCAAGCACAGATGCATCTATATCATTATCCCAATCAGTTTCCCAATCTGTATCCCAATTGTTATCAGCTGAATTGTCACAAGCTATCTCAGAATCAGCATCTCTAAGCAAGGAATACTCTACCTCTGAGAGCCAGTCTCACACTGAAAGTGCTAGTGGTTCAAACTCAGAATCAGTTTCTGAATCAGCAACTTCAACAAGATCAGCTACCTCTGAGACAGCGACTCAAGATGACAAAAAAACAATCTTGGATCAAAACGTTTCAGAAGCAGAGTTGCTCGTTAATATAGCTAAAAATTACCAAGCAAAATTAACAGATACAGCTGCAAAAGCTGAAATCCAAACAGCTATTGCATCAGTTCAGGAAGAAGTTGCCAAATCAACAACCTTGCTTGCTGCATCAGCAACAAACGCTGCTTATGCTGAACAACGTGAGCGCCTTGGAAGTGCCGTTGAGGGTATGCTAACCAAGATTACAAATGCAGGTTTCAACGGGAATTCTACAGTTAGTGGTAGCCCGGCAATTATTTCAAATCTTAATTTAGCGAAGGGTGAAACTAAGGTTTATATTGGAAGTGGGACAGATACAGTTTATAATGTCCCAATCTATTATAAATTGACAGTGAAAAACGATGGAAAGAAACTCACATTTGTCTATAATATTTCATATGATAATCCAGCAACCTCGACAATCGAGAAACATACAAAAATAGGATATAACCACACACTATATAATACTGGAACAGGTGCGAATTCGACACAACCAATGTTTACACTTGGGAAAGGTTTGGGTACACCATCAAGTGTAACAAGTTATCTTACCGATTCTTCAGGGGCTAGATTTACAAATAACAATAGGCTTAGAGATAATACTACTCCTATTGATGCCAAGAATCCTGGATATACATGGGCAAATGGTGCACAACTAACCGGCTACTTTGCAAGACAAGGCTATGGATTAACCTCAACGTGGACTGTTCCTATCAATGGTGAAGATACTTCCTTTACCTTTACACCTTATGTAGGTGCGGACGATGATCCTACTTTTACTAACTATTTAAATGGTAAAATTGTTGAATCAGATACTACTAGTCAATCCCGTAGTCTCTCACAAAGTTTATCTATTGTTCAGTCCACGGTAGTTTCAAATTCTGTCTCTAAGAGTCAGGCTACTTCGAAGTCAGTTTCGCAATCTCTTTCGACAGTGGCCTCAGAATCGATTAGAAAGTCAAATGAAACTAGCAGATCTTTATCCACTAGCGAATCATTGCGGACAAGCTTATCCCAGAGTCAATCTACAAGTCATCGAATATCACAATCGGTGAGTACAAGTTCTTCATTGAGTGCATTTAATTCGCAAAGTTTATCAAGCTCAATAAGTCAATCAACGAGTCAGCGACTATCACAATCAGCAAGTACAAGTTCTTCATTGAGTACATCAAGATCGCAAAGTCTTTCTAGTTCGATAAGTCAATCTTTATCGACGAGTGCAAGTAGATCTGCTAGCGCCTCAGCTCGAACAAGCTTATC
>NZ_JAPVYF010000053.1:0-2500 GCF_041431705.1 Streptococcus sp. 27098_8_74 | reverse complement strand
AGAGACTTAACATCGACGCTAGCCCTAAAGCTATTTCGGAGAGAACCAGCTATCTCCAAGTTCGTTTGGAATTTCTCCGCTACCCACAAGTCATCCAAGCACTTTTCAACGTGCCCTGGTTCGGTCCTCCAGTGAGTTTTACCTCACCTTCAACCTGCTCATGGGTAGGTCACATGGTTTCGGGTCTACGACATGATACTAATGCGCCCTATTAAGACTCGGTTTCCCTACGGCTCCGTCTCTTCAACTTAACCTCGCATCATATCGTAACTCGCCGGTTCATTCTACAAAAGGCACGCTCTCACCCATTAACGGGCTCGAACTTGTTGTAGGCACACGGTTTCAGGTTCTATTTCACTCCCCTCCCGGGGTGCTTTTCACCTTTCCCTCACGGTACTGGTTCACTATCGGTCACTAGAGAGTATTTAGGGTTGGGAGATGGTCCTCCCAGATTCCGACGAGATTTCTCGTGTCTCGCCGTACTCAGGATACTGCTAGGTATAAAGACTATTTCGAATACGAGGCTATTACTCTCTTTGGCCTACCTTCCCAGGTAGTTCTTCTATAATCTTTAAGTCCACGTTGCAGTCCTACAACCCCGAAGAGTAAACTCTTCGGTTTGCCCTCTTGCCGTTTCGCTCGCCGCTACTAAGGCAATCGCTTTTGCTTTCTCTTCCTGCAGCTACTTAGATGTTTCAGTTCACTGCGTCTTCCTCTACATTACCTTAACAGTAATGAGTGACAGGCATTACCTGCCGGGTTCCCCCATTCGGACATCTCTGGATCATTGCTCACTTACAGCTCCCCAAAGCATTTCGTCGTTAGTCACGTCCTTCATCGGCTTCTAGTGCCAAGGCATCCACCGTGCGCCCTTATTAACTTAACCTTATTTTGGTCTTTCGACCTAACTCATTAAATATTCACAGCGTTTCGGTTTATTTTCTTGTTACTATCTATATGTAATTAATTACATATGGAATTTGATATAGATATTCAATTTTCAATGGACAATACTTGAATCTTTCGATTCAATGGAGCCTAGCGGGATCGAACCGCTGACCTCCTGCGTGCAAAGCAGGCGCTCTCCCAGCTGAGCTAAGGCCCCACAAGACCTCTCAAAACTAAATAAGAAACTCAAGTACATTCCGTTTTTCCTTAGAAAGGAGGTGATCCAGCCGCACCTTCCGATACGGCTACCTTGTTACGACTTCACCCCAATCATCTATCCCACCTTAGGCGGCTGGCTCCAAAAGGTTACCTCACCGACTTCGGGTGTTACAAACTCTCGTGGTGTGACGGGCGGTGTGTACAAGGCCCGGGAACGTATTCACCGCGGCGTGCTGATCCGCGATTACTAGCGATTCCGACTTCATGTAGGCGAGTTGCAGCCTACAATCCGAACTGAGATTGGCTTTAAGAGATTAGCTTGCCGTCACCGACTCGCAACTCGTTGTACCAACCATTGTAGCACGTGTGTAGCCCAGGTCATAAGGGGCATGATGATTTGACGTCATCCCCACCTTCCTCCGGTTTATTACCGGCAGTCTCGCTAGAGTGCCCAACTGAATGATGGCAACTAACAATAGGGGTTGCGCTCGTTGCGGGACTTAACCCAACATCTCACGACACGAGCTGACGACAACCATGCACCACCTGTCACCGATGTACCGAAGTAACTTTCTATCTCTAGAAATAGCATCGGGATGTCAAGACCTGGTAAGGTTCTTCGCGTTGCTTCGAATTAAACCACATGCTCCACCGCTTGTGCGGGCCCCCGTCAATTCCTTTGAGTTTCAACCTTGCGGTCGTACTCCCCAGGCGGAGTGCTTAATGCGTTAGCTGCGGCACTGAATCCCGGAAAGGATCCAACACCTAGCACTCATCGTTTACGGCGTGGACTACCAGGGTATCTAATCCTGTTCGCTCCCCACGCTTTCGAGCCTCAGCGTCAGTTACAGACCAGAGAGCCGCTTTCGCCACCGGTGTTCCTCCATATATCTACGCATTTCACCGCTACACATGGAATTCCACTCTCCCCTTCTGCACTCAAGTTTGACAGTTTCCAAAGCGAACTATGGTTGAGCCACAGCCTTTAACTTCAGACTTATCAAACCGCCTGCGCTCGCTTTACGCCCAATAAATCCGGACAACGCTCGGGACCTACGTATTACCGCGGCTGCTGGCACGTAGTTAGCCGTCCCTTTCTGGTAAGCTACCGTCACAGTGTGAACTTTCCACTCTCACACTCGTTCTTGACTTACAACAGAGCTTTACGATCCGAAAACCTTCTTCACTCACGCGGCGTTGCTCGGTCAGGGTTGCCCCCATTGCCGAAGATTCCCTACTGCTGCCTCCCGTAGGAGTCTGGGCCGTGTCTCAGTCCCAGTGTGGCCGATCACCCTCTCAGGTCGGCTATGTATCGTCGCCTAGGTGAGCCGTTACCTCACCTACTAGCTAATACAACGCAGGTCCATCTTGTAGTGGAGCAATTGCCCCTTTC
>NZ_JAPVYF010000052.1:0-5042 GCF_041431705.1 Streptococcus sp. 27098_8_74 | reverse complement strand
CGAGGGTATTATTTTTAGTCTTCATTTACGTAAGGCATAAGTGCCATAACGCGAGCGCGTTTAATCGCTGTTGTTACTTTACGTTGGTTTTTAGCTGAAGTTCCTGTTACACGACGTGGAAGAATTTTACCACGTTCTGAAACGAAACGGCTAAGAAGCTCAGTATCTTTGTAATCAACATATTCGATTTTGTTAGCTGCGATGTAATCAACTTTTTTACGGCGTTTGAATCCGCCACGACGTTGTTGAGCCATGTTTATTTCTCCTTTATATATTTAATTCGTTTTATCCATTCTTAGAATGGGAGATCGTCATCTGAAATGTCCATTGGATTTGAATTACCAAATGGACTCTCGTCACGACCGAAGTTTGGTGTAGATTGCGCAGGTTGTGATCCACCAAATGAACCACCAGTTGAAGCTCCACCACCGAATGAATTTGAATTATCAAATCCTCCAGCGTTGTAAGAACCACCACTGTGACCTTCACGTGCCGCACGGCTTTCCAACATTTGGAAATTATCAGCGACAACTTCAGTTACGTAAACACGTTGACCTTGCTGATTTTCATAGTTACGAGTCTGAATACGACCTGTAATTCCAATCAATGCGCCTTTCTTAGCCCAGTTAGCCAAATTTTCAGCTTGCTGGCGCCAGATAACACAGTTAATAAAGTCTGTTTCACGTTCACCATTAGCACCCTTGAAGTTACGGTTAACCGCAAGGCTGAATGTTGCAACAGCAACGTTACTTGGTGTATAACGAAGTTCCGCATCACGGGTCATGCGACCAACGAGTACGACATTATTAATCATAATTTACCTTCTTACGCGTCAAGTTTAACGATCATGTGACGAAGAATGTCACCGTTGATTTTTGAAAGACGGTCGAACTCGTTAAGAGCTGCATCGTCGTTTGCTTCAACGTTAACAACGTGGTAAAGTCCTTCACGGAAATCTTGGATTTCGTATGCAAGACGACGTTTTTCCCAATCTTTTGATTCAACAACAGTTGCACCGTTGTCAGTCAAGATAGAATCGAAACGTGCTACCAAAGCGTTTTTAGCTTCTTCTTCAATGTTTGGACGAATGATATAAAGAATTTCGTATTTAGCCATTGATATTTTCCTCCTCTTTTGGTCTAATGACTCATGGTCTTTCGCCACGAGTAAGTGAGGTGCACTCACAAGATATAATTCTACCAAAGTTTGAAGGATAATGCAAGGGAAAAGTGAATAGAGTATGTGTCTTGTTTTGGGAGAAATTAAAATCACCAAGAGAACATAAAAGAAAGACCGAAAAAGTGTAGCGTTTTCACTCATTTCAGTCTTGACTTTACTGTTATCTTGATGATACAATAATTCTAAACTGATTAAGCAAAGCTGCCCTTTGTTTAATCGGTAAGGCGGCAGGTGCGCGAACACCTTCCGTCTTTTTCTCGTGTTTTATCTATAAGATTATTATACCACAATTAGAGCATATTGCAAGTGTTTTTGCTAAATAAAGTTTCTTAAAAGCCTATAATATCAAGGGTTCTTTTAATTTTCTATTATCATAATTTCCTAATCATAGGAGTCAAACCATCACGTGCAACTCTTGCTCCAGGGATCAAATGCTCACTTTTATTTTCTCCCCTAACTAGATCAAAATGATCTAGTTTTTTTATTTTTTTGTATTCTTTTCTCCAACTACCAAAAAATATATCCCGTAAATCTCCTGAATAATACAACAAAATTATTTGAGCCATAGCAACAGCACCTTCTTCTGACCAATACATACCACGTTTTTTCATTCGATATGTCATTTTTCTGTGTTGTGACTCCATCACACCAATGGTTAAATCCCCTAGACCTCTATCCTTTGGTGATGCCGTATAGCTAAAGTCATTGATGATACGTTTCTTGAAGGCCTGAAATGACTCTATCTTAGCATCTGTCTCTAATAGCGACTCTGCTGTATCTAAGATTACCTTTAGGCCTGTCCTGTCTCTTTTCCTAATTTTCTTGACTGCAGCATCAGCTAAATCGCAAGAAATAGGAGTAAGATTTTTCTTGATACCCTCACTAACATGGTAGGGGTCCCAAAAGTGAATATGCTCACCCTTGGAACAAAATTTAACAAATTCACGGAATGATGACGGGGTGTAGCCTTTTCCTCCATCTGAGTTTGTGATGATAGTTGTTCCTGGTGCTAGCTCAAAATTAGTTGTTATATAATCAAGCAGTGTATCTTTAGCTTTTTTCACTTTTGAGTTAATAACTTCAAATTTATTTTGCAGTTTCTTTCTACAGCTACTATCAGAACCCGTGTGTACGACAAAATGGCTTAATTCTATGGAGGATCGTTCCGACTTTCTCACCCAAACACCATCACCTTCAATATAAATTATGTCGGTCTGGATTTTTTCCTTTCGTTCGATACTTTCTGATAAAGCCCAAGAATCGTACTCTTCTTTTTGCTTGATGAGATTACCTGCTTCAGACACAGCCCTATGAACGACATTCTTTGAAATACCAATATCTTGTAATAAATCAAATACCTCAACGACTTTACGGTAAGGCATAAAAGAGGCCAAAATAGTCACCAAGTATAGAAACTCTTGTGAAAAGCGTTGCCGTGGTATAAGCCCTAATTTTTCGTCTAAAGGGACTCTAATAATATCTCCTTTTTTCCACCGACTTCTTGAAAAAGTCATGGTGCCAAAAGAGAACGTCACTGTCCGTTCTTTTTGATTAATTCTCTTAAAGCCTTGAGCCCTCATGCTTGCTGCTATCGTCTTCTCATAAGAAGCTACCATCTTAAGGAAAAATTGCTGATTATTTTCCCTCAATTTTTGATGAAACTCTAATTCACTAAATGATGCTGTCATTTTCCCTCCAATGTATTAAAAAAGACCTACTTTTAATAGGTCAACATAATTATATTTATATTTATGTTTATAAGTTCTTAAAGTAGTCATTTAGAAATGATGAAGCCGAACGATAACCATTCTCCTTTGCTAGTAAAGCAATTTTTTCACGCACGGAAGGTTGCAGCGTGAATTGGAACTGCTTTGTTCTTTCAAAATCTTCTACAACCCTCACTACTTCTTGTTTTGTTTCTTTTTCTTCAGTAGCCTTCAACATTTCACTAATATTTTTATTGTTTTTATCAAATGCCATTAGATATCCCTTTCCTAGAAATAATTATATTTGTGTTTATGTTTATATTTATGTTTATATTTATAGTTTAGCAGTAATTTCTTCAAAAGTCACGTCAAGATCATCAAAGAATTTTTTATTATGTTGATAAATCACCTTATCTTCTTTCATCTCAGGAAGGGAAACCTTATCCATCGTTGAACGGTTAAAAAGTTCTTTTTGTGGAATAAATCCAATAACATCATCTTCTTCAGCTAGTGCTTCTATCAACTCCTTAGAAGATTTTGTGTTGTGTTTAATCATGTTGCCGACAAAGAATAGGTTAGCTGTCACAAAACTTTCTCTGGTTTTAAAATCAAAAGTCTCAGCCTTCAGCTCTTCCATACGCTCCTTGAGATTAAACTTAGCATGATAACCGTGTTCAGAAGGAATAACAGGACTTATAACCGCATGACTAACAATTACCGCATTTCTAGTTGCTGTCGAAAAGTCAGGGTGACAATCAATTATAATATAATCGTATTGTCCTAAATTCTTACTTTCATAGTTATCCTCTAACCACATGTAAAGTAGCATATCTTTATAAGACTTTGTTTCAAGATCTTTTTCAATATTATCCAGACGAATATAACCAGGGATAAGGTCTACATTATTTTTAATATGATGAATGGTCACGTCACCCTTTTGTCTGAAGATATTTGCGACGGTACCTTCAGACTCAAAAGTATTATAGGTTTGAGTTAAATTACATTGATGATCGAGATCAATAAAAAGAACAGATTTTCCTTTCCTAGCTAGATCCTCTCCCCAATTATAAGCCAAAGTAGTTTTCCCTACACCACCTTTAATAGCAGCTAATGTCACGATTTTCATTTGGATACTCCTTTTAATTCGATTAACTATACTATTATTATATCATTATAAATATATTTGTCAACATAAATATATTTATAATTATGTTTATGTTGGTTTTTGACAATAAAAAACAGTGTAGCAACTACACCGTTTTCAAATCAATATTGCTATCTACCTTACAGGATAATCAATCCCATCTTCAGGATCTTTGTACAACCTCATATATACTGGCTTTCCACTTAAATCAACTTGTCTTTCGGCAGCAGCAAAAAATTCTGGGTCCCAATTCATAGGACTAAAACCTGAAACTAATGTCAAAAGATAAGCGCTTTTCCCATGAATTTTTTTAGTCTCGACCGTAAAAAGACTAAAATTTTCTTTAGTTGAAACAAAGACAGGTTTAGGGTTAGTTTTCTTTAGTTTGTCTCCCTCTACATACTCTTCCAGGAAATCATCTAACTCCTTAAGCTCCCAATCATGTGATTGTGCAACAATCTGATTTATCCTTGCTATATCCGAAGTGATGACAAGTAAACTATCAACTCGTTGTGTATTTCTCATATTAATTCCTCCTAATCAAGTTATACTCACATTATAACACAATTTCAACATAAACATAATTATAAATATGTTGATTATTAGTTATTCTAATATATATAAAAAAACGCAGGATAACTCCTGCGCTCTACTACGTTACGTTGAAATTCCATAACGTTTCCATGAACCGATTGAGGTACATGGAACAAGTAATTCTGATACTGTTATTATACTAAAACCTTAGTAATTTGTCAACAAAATATAAATATAATTATGTATATAAATATATTTATATTTGCTTGTTGTTCTAATAAACTCTTACGCTTTCCGTTATTCATGTCTGGAACAGTTCCATTCTTCCCCTCTTTTCGTTTTCAGTTTACCACGCAAGCGTGGTTTATCACTGACGAAAA
Organism: Streptococcus sp. 27098_8_74; assembly: GCF_041431705.1. Classification (NCBI taxonomy): domain Bacteria; kingdom Bacillati; phylum Bacillota; class Bacilli; order Lactobacillales; family Streptococcaceae; genus Streptococcus; species Streptococcus sp. 27098_8_74. The sequence goes on along the minus strand of NZ_JAPVYF010000052.1, from coordinate 99 downwards.
GGAGGTGATAGCATGGAACAAGTAATTCTGATTTTAGTCCTCATGTATTTGTTAATACATGAAAATAGCGACTAACGGAAAGCATAACCCCCAAGCTCA
>NZ_JAPVYF010000051.1:0-5179 GCF_041431705.1 Streptococcus sp. 27098_8_74 | reverse complement strand
CCTTCTCCCCTTTATTCATTCTATATTCAATTCTAAAATCTACTTAAATACAACACTTTCTGAGTTGTACAATAGTTTACCGCTAGAGAAACGAAGTTGAGAACTCCTTAAAAATCTTTTTTCAATCACTTCATCTACTGCAGCATCGTCAAAATGGATGACCTCTCCGACTTTTTTCAAACATCCCGCTTCACTTGAATCAAGCAAGCTGAAGATTTTCGCTAAATCTGGAACTTCTCCGACACCAGCGTATTTAAACAATTCGGCTAGAGGAATGTAATTGGTGAGTGTCTTAAGTGGTAAATTCTGAATGTATTTCCTGCAACCTTTCATGAAGGCTAATTTTTTTACTTCATTTTGTTGCCGGTTATTTGTCAAACTGGAGATCCTGACTTGGACTTCTTTAGAAGCTAGCTTATTTTGTCCCGCAAGCAACATATCAAATAACATATATTGATAGTACGTTGATATCACGTCTTTAGCTATGGCTTTAGCTTCAGTTTCTGGTTTTCCCTCTTCGATTAGCTTTCTCCAAAGTTTATCAGAAATATCTCTGGTTGCCTGATAAAACCATGGTGATCCAAACTTCTTATATCGAGTAATTGCAAATGGCCCTTCTGAGTCAATCATATACTCAATAATGGTTCGACATAAGTCATCACTAAATACATGGATGAATGATTCTAGCTTTTCTTCTAGGTCTTCTAAAGTGATTTTTTTAGGGTTAGTGATTGCTGTTGTCATTGTCCCTCCCTTATCTTCCATCATAAAACGCTGCGTAATACTTTAGATGCCAAAGATTAGCAATTAGTGCTTTCTTGTTCCTAAAATATCGTCCGTAGAAACACCAAAGTATTCGGCTAAGGCTACAACGTTTTCCATACGAATATTAGCCCCATTTTCCCATTTGTCGATAGTCCCTGCATCAACATTAAGGTCATGAGCTAACGCTTTCTTTGAGAGCTTCTTTCGTCGTCTCAATTCTGAAATAATGTTTCCCATGTATATATATAACCTGCCTAATCTTTGTGTTTCTGAATTGATTTTACTATTTTTGTGTCAAACAATCAAGAGAATTTTATAATTTAATTATACCTTACTCACGTTATTTTAATTATTTTGTTGTTTAATAGCTGGTAAACATGACTTTGTCATCATTTTAGTTTAACACATCATTGTTTTTTGTTTTACTTTTTATCGATTAAATAAAAGAACGCTTATACCAATTTATACAGTATATATACTGTTTAACGTATTATTTTTCTGTATTTGTTTATTGTTTCTAAAACTGCTATAATGATTTTGATTATAAAAAATTTTAATTTTTTTAGGAAGACGTATGTAGGGAAGATACATGATAGAGTGTAAGGATAGTAACAATTTAAAGGGGAAAATGTTTACTGATCGCTTAACAAAACTCCGGCAAGCTAGAGGCTGGACCAAAAAAGAATTTAGTGTTCAGATTGGAAAAACACAGCAGACAGTAGGAAAGTGGGAAAATGGAACCAATGCTCCTACATTTAAAGATCTTGTGAAATTAGTCGAGTTATTTGGGGTTACGTCAGACTATTTATTAGGGTTATCAGACTCACCCGGTAAATATGCCTACCCACCATTTAACGACAATAAGGAAGAATATGTTGGTGAAATGTTCAAGCAGCTTGACGAGGGGAATCAGGATGCTACTGTTGATTTCATAGAAAACCGATTAGATAATCAGCATATCTCTAAAGAAATCAGAGAAAAGGACCATAGAAAACGAATAGTTAAACAAGATAAACTACCAACCAAAAGAGTCAGTATTTATGCTAGAGCAGATGCACAAGGGTTTGAACTATCAGAGGTCCCAGTCGACTGCCTTGACTACCCAGTGCCTATTCCGGTACATGATATTGCGTTTAAGGTTGCTGGTGATTCCCTGGAACCTAGTTTCTTCGATGATGAAGTGATATTTGTCATAAAAGATTCAATTCTACGAACTGGGGATATTAGCATCGTACAGATAAATAGTCGATTCTTCGTAATGAAGGTAGGTCAAAATAGAGAAAATGGGGACATTCTCCTTAACTCGCTAAATTCTGACGAGGCACCTATCACCTTGTCAGAAAAGGATGATTTCAGCATTTTTGGCAAGATTGTACTTATGTAAGGTTAGTCATAATGATTCATTTTGATTACATAATCAATAAGTAAAAAGGCAACCCCAATGGAGTTGCCATAAACTGCAAGTATCTAACTTACAGGAATAAAAGAAAGTACCTTCATTTTACGGCTCTATAATTTCTGTAGTGGGTAAAACCACTGTAGAGATTATAGAGCTTTTTGAGTGTACACAACTTATTTTACACTACCGCTTTTAAATTCATATTACTTTGTAAATAATAATTTAATATTACTTTTTATATGCAATCATTACACCAACTGGTGCAAGTCCTCCATTTACCAATTTCATTTCAGCTACTGAAAATCCATATTCATGGATAAATTCTTCAAATTGCTTTTTATCCCATTCTTTATACATCTTAAACCCTACAATAGACATCAGCCGTTTTTTGAATTTACTTTGTTTTTCCTCTTTCCATAAAAAAGTGGGAGCAAACAAAGTACCATTAGGTTTTAATACCCTATATATTTCTTTCATTGCCTTGTCAGGCTCGGGCATAATATGAAGTGCATTAGCTATTACTACACAATCAAATTTCTCATCTGTATAAATCAATGAAGTAGCATCAGCTATTTCAAAGACAAGGTTCTCGTATTCTCCATGTTTTCTTGCTTCAAAAATCATTTGTTTAGAAAAATCAGTTGCAATCCAACTTTTCGTATATTTGGAAAGGTTAAAGGATAATTGACCTGAACCACAAGCAAGTTCAAGTACATTCATATCCTTACTCAAATAGGGGTTTATGTATCCGCAAACTTTATCATAAACACCTTTATCCTTCTTCATAAAAGGAGCATACAACTTGGCGAATTTATCCCAAAATTTTTTGTTACTCTTATCACTCACCAGCAAAACTCTTCCCAACAACAAATTTTAAACTCTCTCCGCTTTTAGCATTTCACATTATTCCTTAAAGATGAAGGCTAATTGCAAGTTAGTCTAAATTAACTAATAATATTGTACAATTTTTAAGTCATTTTTTCTATGCTCGCTTTTCATAGCACTTGACAGTTGCCTATAAAATTAAAGTAAGCATCGACTTGTTGATTTCTATCTTTTCCTTTTCTTCCCCCTGTTGCTTCATGGACTACTACTTTTTCTATATACTCATTTATCATTGGTACTGTCAGTTCATCAATATCTGTATATTTCGAATTGACTTAAATTGTTTATTCTGATAAAATTGTGGTAGAAAAAAAGAAGTTGAGCAGTCACTCAACTTCCATGTAGAGCCGTTTAAAAGACGGTGGCTAGTTTTAAACGAAAATAATCCGTCTTACTTCGCCAAAAGTGGGGACGGATTATTTTTTGTCATCGTCTTTAAAGAGTTTGTAGCATAATCCAATTAAAGCGATAGTAAAACTACCAAAGCCTAGAATGGTTTGCACAATCTCGAACGCTGTCAAAACGGCTCTCCTCTCTACTAGATTTTGAATGTTTGCCCATAGGCATCACTCCTCTCTAATAATTGAAAGCCACCGTCTATCACTTTTCTACATATAAGAGTATATCAAATCCATATAATAAAAGCTATCTATAAAAGTCTGGCTCCTTCCATTGTGAAAAGAGCTGTTTTTTATTTTCAAATAAACTTTCAACTATGACAAAATATTCTTCTATTAGCTTATTCTTCATCGTTCAAGAAATTATTTTATATATTTAAGTATCGTTGTTATTCGCAACTTGCTCAATAAAATTGTTCACCAAGAAACAATTGCCATCCCTCCCTAAAGCAAAAACGCAAGAGTAATCTTGCGTTTTTACTACCTATTTATGGATAAGTTAATAAATAATTGAAGTTTGAAATCAACTTAGCATAAACATAATGAATTATTCACCAATCCTTTATTTTATGAATTGTTCTTCCGTTTTCTTGATAAGACCAATCCAACTAATGTAAGAAGGCCTCCAACCTCTATTGCGACTTCAGACTTATTGTCACCAGTTTTAGGAAGTTCTTGTTCTTTTACACCCTCATAAGCTACTGGAGTAATTGAAGAAACTGATTTCACTGTTTGAACTCCTGGAGTCGGAGGGGTAGGAGGGGTTACTGGTGGAACTGTTGGTGTTGGTGGAATTGGTGGGGTTACTGGCGGAACAACAGGTGTTGGTGGAGTTACTTTATTGTTAAATTCTGTATCTGCTGGTAATTCAGTAGTAGCGATTAACACTCTTCCATCTTTCTTCACTTTGATTCCAACAGTAGCAATCATGTGGTCATACTCGATACCAGCTTCGGTACCTTTTACCTCTTCTACATGATAGATGTAAGTTCCTTCTTCACCATTTTTAAATGTAAGTGCTGAAAATTTAATCTTACCAGATGCATCATTCGCTACTGTTTCGATTACATTTCCTTTTTCATCCTTCAAAACAAAGCTAAATTCTCCAGCTTTCAACTCACGACCCTCTAATTTCTTAGTGAAGTTGAACTGTACTGTCACTGGGGCTACCGCATAGTTGTTAAACTCGCTATCCGCTGGCATTACAACATTGGCTGTCAAGATACCTGTTGTGGCGTCTTTTGTGACCTTAACTGTCACTTCGGCGTTCATCGTATCGTAGTCAATATCTGTATCTGTGCCTGCTACTTCACGAACAGTGTAGGTATGTGTACCTTCTTTATCATATGAAATAGCGTCAAATTGGATCGTGCCGTCTGCCCCATTCTTCTTCGTTTGAAGCACTTGACCGTTTTCAAGCAACTCGAAGCTGAAAGCATCTGACTCTAGGGTTTTGCCTTCAAGTTTCTTCGTGAACTTGAATTGGGCGCTGGTTGCCGCTGGGGTGAACGTATTATCGAACTCTGTATCTGTTGGAAGAGCTTTGGTCGCTGTAAGGGTATGACCATCTTTCGTGACAGTAACTGTTACCTCTGCCTTCATTGGGTCATAACTCATTCCGGCTTCTGAACCTGCGACTTCTTCTACAGTGTACTTATGAATACCAACTTCATTATTCTTATAAGTGAGTGCATCGAAGGCTACTTTACCTGAAGCATCATTGGTCTTCGTT
>NZ_JAPVYF010000050.1:0-5246 GCF_041431705.1 Streptococcus sp. 27098_8_74 | reverse complement strand
GCTTTTTGATATCTTTTACGAATAGATATATTGTAAAAAATAGGAGGTATATAAAATGATGACTTATGATGAAGTAATGGAAGCGATAGAAAGAGGGTTTATCAAGGGCGATAAGATCAGTATTGTCCGACGAAATGGGAAGATTCATGATTATGTCTTACCAGGAGAGAAAGTAGAACCCGGAGAAAAGGTGACAGAAGTAGACTTAGAATCTGTACTTGAAGAATTGAAGGAGTTCTAGAAATGATGCAGCTTTTAAGCGAACTAACTCCTCTGGTCTCGCAAAAGGTCTACAAGAGTGATATAATATTTGTATTGAGTAGATTAAGAGGAGATTTAAAGTAGACAAATGGATTTTTCACTAAGCACAATGGGCCATTTTTTAGGCGATACCCTTTTAGGAACTATTATTTGTATGGTGGTAACCTTTGTTATTGTCTACTTGAATATGCGAAAGATAGGCAAGTTGGCGATATCTTTTGAGGAACGTCAACAGAGAGTGATTGTTTTTGAGAAACAATTGAAATTAGTAGGTTTAGTTCTAGCACTCTTGGTATTAACTGGGTTGTTAAGACAGAACTCTGGTTTTATGATCATTGTCAGCTTGTTCTTATCGCAAAATCTCATTGAGATGTCTCGCATTAAAGCAGAAAGATTATTTGGTAAGCAGTAATAGTAGTTTAGACACCATCTCATGATGGTGTTTTTTTATTGAGATAGACTATTCTGATAAGGCAGTTTGCTTTTCGTTAAATCTGGTTGATAGCATTTACGGTATTGGGGTGTAAAAAATTTAAAAAAAGTTAAATAAAGGGGCCTCTGAGCTTCGAATACAAGACCTGTTATGATATACTTATATCAAGGTTAAGGAATGAGGTTTCTCCCCTCTCCTTAACCCGACCATTGTTGTTGTAAGGTTAGACGAGATTTCTCCTCTCGCATCTAACATAATCTATTAACTTCTATTAGTTATGAATTAGGGACCTCCCCCAAAGCATAACTATCCTTTCTGTTTTTAGTGTTATGAGGTTTCTCCCCTCGCTGTTAAACTAAAAATAGTCATTGTTTTTCTTCTCCAGAGAAATTTCTCTTGGGAAGAGAGGTAGTCCATTGAGGGCTGCCTCTTTTTTGTTGTCAACGAAACTTATTTTGGATAGAAAAAAACCATCGGAACAACAGGAAGTCCCAATGGTTACAACAACAATATTTTCAAAAAACAATGACGTTTTATGAAAAAGAAGATATGGAGAAGAAGGAGAAAAGCAACCTCTCCATAAAATTCCCCGAAGGGAAAAACAATGACTGTGTTTAGTAGTACTCCTAAACACATTTTTAGTATAGCTTATTGATGGGGTTATTTCAAGGCAAGGAAACCAGAATAAGGGTAATTTTATCTCAAAAGTCAACCTATGTCACTAGGTTGCGACACCTATATAAAATAGCCTATCATGGCTTCATGGTAGAATTTAAAGATTATGAAAATACACAAGGGCTCGAAGAGCTGGAAGGTTGGCGGTATTTTCCGATTAGAGCAGCAAATAGGATCAAGTCCTTCTGGGAGAGCAACAGCGTTCTCTCTTACTTGAGGCGACATCGGTTAAAACGAACGCTGATCATTAGTTATGCATTACTGGGAACTATGGTATGGACAGCTACATCTGCTTATTTCTCTCCAACCCGAGTTACTTACTTAGAGTCACAACTGCAGGCAACACAATCATTTGGTAATGGCCTTGGAAGTATCACAGCAACTTCTATGACCTACTCTTCTTCAAATGGCTTAGTCGTTATGGAATTGACAACATCAGATGCTACTAGTGCTATCAAAAAAGGGATTAATACTGAAAATCTTGATTGGCAGGTTTTCTTGCCAAGTAGTGTTAAGAATCCTGAAGCAGTGACCTTAGAAGTCATTCCGTTAACCGGAGATAAGGTGTATCTAGTCATGCGTAATGTGCCTTCAGATTATACGCTCATGGTTATTCGTGCGACAAATAAGACACCGAACTCAAATAGTCTCAAGATTGACGTTCAAGAATACAATGACTACTTATCATCTAGTTCTAATGACGCTTCAGTTTCTAAGCAGAATAAACAAAAAGATAAGGAAGGGAATAAGAACTACGTTGATTTCTTTGTTACTCCTCAAAATGAACTCTTCAAAAACAAATATGTCAAGAATTTGTCTCGTGAGAAGTTTGCCCTCAATATTTTTGAAGAGGAGTTGAAATATCAAAAAGGTCAACGAAAAGAACTCTTGGCTTCTGCAAAAACACTTGATGACAGTATTAAGGAAGATACTAAGACATTGGAGCAGTTGAAACGTGAGTCAGAATACTTGGTCGGTAATGAGTTAACCGATAAGCAGAATGATATGGAAGCTATCGAGAAAAGTATGGGCTCTAAAGAGAAAGACGGAGCGAAAGCGCGTGAAAATGCTGCTTATGTTCAGACAATCATTGAACAGATTGAAAAGAATATCAAAGCAGTTAAGAATGGTACCTACAAGTTTAATTCACCAGTACGATCAGTAAAACAAGATATTGGGGAATAAATATAAAAAGGAAAGAAAGGACTTTATTAACGATTATGACAATTGACGAACAACGCTATTTACTTAACCAAGATTGCCTATTGATGAAATATCAGCGAGGTAACGCTATGAATGAACCCCTTCAAATTTTTAGAGGGAAATGGGCAGACGGTTTAGAACGCCTACATCAAATCATTGATAAAGAAGTTGGTTGGAAGAACTTTCGTAGTTTTGTCTCAAGTAACGTACATCATGACTCTGAAACATCCATTGAGGTAGTCAAGAAACACTTGAACCAATGCCGTATTGAATGTACGGACCTTTTGGATATTGATTTTGGAGAGCAAGGTTCTATTTGTATTCAGAGGAATCAAGTAGAGCTTTTGACAGAGAAATTCCGTTATTTCCTTTATTTTGAAAGTAATATTCAACCAATGATGGATATTGACTTCTAGGGAGGTACTGGATGAATCAAGAAGAAAATCAACAACAAGAGGGGAACTGGGGACTGCCTCGTGGTCTTTACACGCAGGTAAAGTACTACGGTGTTCCTGTAATGAAAGCTTTTATTATAGTGGGAAGCTTTGTTTTTCCGCTACAATTTAAGGATGTATTTTTCCCAAGAGGGCAGGAGCTGAAGTTCCTAATCAATTTAATCTGTACAATGACTTTAACGATTTATTGGATGATCCCGTCTTCGTCTGGTGGAAATAAGTTCTGGGAATTTATTCATGCACACCGTCGGACAAAGAAACGTTATTATCCGATTGATAAGAACTGTTATCCAGAGTTGAGAGATGATGGCTCGAAAAACCGTCTCTACTTAATGGATAAGGCTGCAGAACGTTTAGGAAGGAAGTATAAATAGATGAAGGAGATGACTAACCATAATCTTAGTAAGACTCCTTATATTGACAAATACACAACAGACCTTACTGAGAAAATCAGACCTAAACGTCAAGATTTTGTGGCTTGGGGTAGACAAGACGAAATCAGACAAGTCTTTATCTCACTAAATCGATTAGAAAAAAACTCGCCTGTACTAATTGGTGAAGCTGGTGTAGGTAAAACAGCTATTGTAGAGGGAATTTGTGCGGATATTCTTAACAATAAAGCCCACGTCCCAACACGTTTCCGAAGTAAGCAGGTTAAGCAACTAGAATTATCTGCTATCCAAGGGAAAGAATTTGACCATACTGGTAAAGAGGTGAACATCATTGCTAAAATGGACGGATTGATTAAAGAGTTTATGGCTCATAAAGATGAGTTTATCCTCTTTATTGATGAAGTGCATACCATTATGGGAACTGGGGTTGAGGGAAGTGCTCTTGACGTCGCAAATAGCTTAAAACCAGCCTTATCTCGTGGGGAAATCTATCTTATTTCAGCCACCACAGCTGATGAGTTTATGATTATTGAACGAGATCCTGCAATGGAACGACGTCTACAACCAGTTTACGTTGATGAACTGGATAAAGAGGCGTCGATATTGGTCTTGAAAAAACGTCGTCCCAAGTACAAACGAGAACTTGACATTGAAATTCCTAATGATGCCATTAAGGCAGCAGTAGAATTATCTATTCGTTATATTACGGATAAAATGCTTCCAGATAAAGCTATTGATATTATTGATGAAGCTTCAGCGACTGCAAATATCGATGGGAAATCAGAGATTACCTTAAGAGATATTGCGAGTGTCATACACCGTAAAAAAGGTATTCCTATGGAAAGTCTCCTACGCACGTCTTCAACTCCAGTGGATTTTGCGGAAGGGATGCGTGCTGTTGTTAAGGGGCAAGATCATGTGATTCGAACCATAGCACGCCTTATGTATAAGGGAATCCAGGGAGGACAGAACAAGCGAAGGCCTCTTGGAACTCTTCTTCTACTTGGGACAACAGGTACAGGTAAAACTGAATTGGCGAAACAAGCAGCCAAACAACTGTTTGGTAGTGAAGAAGCGATGATTCGGTTGGATATGTCAGAATACATGACAGATAATGCCGTTGTTCGTCTTATAGGAAATGACGAGCGAAAAGGTGACTTAACGGAAAAAATTAAGAAGAATCCCTACTCGTTAGTTCTATTGGACGAGTTAGAAAAGGCTCATCCAGATGTCTGGGCTTTATATCTGCAAATGCTTGATGACGGGCATTTGACTGACGGACGTGGACGAAAAATCAATTTTAAGAATACGTTTATCATTGCAACATCAAACGTGGGGCATAAGCGAATCAAAGATAAATATATCACCTCTGGTCAGACCTTTACAGAAATGAACAAGACTGACTATAAAGAGTTCATGAAGGACATGAGAGACGAGTTAATCAAGATCTTTAAACGTCCTGAATTTATCAACCGTTGGAAAATTGAAGTGACTAATATCTTGACGAAACAAACCATTGATAAGATTGTCTATTCAAAAATGGCAGTACATGAGAGTACTTGGTTTAAAGAGCATCATATCCTTATTAATTATGAGGATATTAAGGATGGTGACCAAACTATCGATGGCAAAAATTACTTCTATGAATATCTTAGTAGTGTCGGTGTTAGCCCAGAAGATGGAGCAAGGCCTTTAGAGAGAACTATTGATGAAGTGTTAACAGATGAAATCTTTGAGCAATTGTATTTCCTTGGGCGAAAGCCAGAAGATTACTTTATAGTTGACGTGTCTCTATCTGGACATGCACCAGGAACGTTTGCGAATGGG
>NZ_JAPVYF010000049.1:0-6368 GCF_041431705.1 Streptococcus sp. 27098_8_74 | reverse complement strand
AGTACGAGGGGAGTTTCCTTTTATTGTTAGATGTATCTTAATTAGCTTAGTATTATTGCTTTTAATTTAATAGTTCTTGGAAGAAGTTTTCTACCTCAGGATGAAGCTTATTTTCCTTAAGTGTAACTAGTGAAACATAAAGCGACATGCGTTCCTCTTTAACCATTGGGATAGAAATTAAATCTTTGTCTTCCTTTGTTATAGCGATTTCAGAAAGAAGACTGATACCAATTTTTTTACGAAGGAGTTGCTTAAGCAAATTAATATCATCTGTTTGAAAGAATGGTGTTGCAGCATGATGATATTGATTATTCAAATGTTGAAAAGCATTTAGATGAACAAAATGTTCGTCTAAAATAATAAAATTTTCATTTAGAACATCAGAGAAAGCGATAGCTTCCTTATCTGCCAATGAGTGGCCTGAAGGTAGAATATAATAAAGATCACTTGTCATAAGAGTTTTAACTGAAAATCGTTTATCGATAATCGGTTCTAAGCTTCCAATAAAACTGGCATCTAGTTCTCCCTTAGACAAGAGGTTTAGAAGTTCAATAGAACCTTCTTGTATAGGGTGAATGTTTCGAAGTGCTGAGACATTTTCAATAAAAGCAGGCTCTTTACGAACAAGGTAGTCAATAATAAGAGGCGGAAACCCAATTGTATCATAGGGAGAAATGCTTCGAAGTATTTCTTTTTGGGCACCTTGTATTTCTGGAAGAGCTTTCTTTACATGTCGTAACAATATATCACCTTGTGGAGTTAGCTTAAATGTCCTATGTGAAGGATCATGCACAAGTAATTGGCAATGAAACTCCTTTTCTAAACGTTTAATGGCATAAGAAATAGATGGTTGACTCACCCCGTTTTTTCGAGCTACTTCAGTGAAAGATTGCAAGTTGCTTAAGTCATAAAAATAGTATAAGTCTTTAAGATTCATAAAATCACACTTTCAAAAAATTGTTAAAAAGAGTTACATAGACAAGGCTAGATGAGATGATAAGTAAATATTATCCGTAGTGATGTGTTTGACTATAACTTTTTTATTGAGTTAGAATATGATGATGAGTCAGGAGATGATTATAGGTTATCAAGAATATCTTCAAAAATAGCTAAGATTTTCTCCCTTTTATCAACAGGAACTTGTTTCAGCTTCATGTTAACTCTTTTCAATGAGAGATTATCGGTTTGGTCAGTGGTGGGCTCGAGGCTATTGAAATTGAAAAAGTCCTCTGGTGTCAAGTTTAAGGCGACAATCACTTTTTCTAGACTGTGAATGGTCAGATTCACATTTTGGTTTTCTAATTGATTGATATACTTGAGTCCGAGTCCTGCCTGTTCCGAAAGTTCCTCCTGGCTCATTTTGTTTTGTTTACGAAAATATTTCACTTTTTGTGAAATATATTTTTGTAGATAATTATTAGTTGTCATATAAACAGAATACAAGTTTTAAATGACAAAAATAACTTTTTAAACAATACAAAGTATACTATAAAATCCATATTGTTGTTTATTAGTTCAATATGCTAGTCTCTATTAGTACCATCACAATTGTTGCTACTATACAGCCTGTAAAACAAATGTGTTATACGGTTATGCACAGATAAAGTGGTTGTCCATTTGTATCTGGAGGAAAGATGATAACTGGTTGTATAGTTGATTCTGTCATAATTCTTTTTGCCCATTATAACATAAAAGAAATGAGTGGACACTATAAAACACATTGTTCTTTAAAACGACTATTTTAAGTAGTATAATATAAGTAAAAAGGAGGTTGCACTATGACTGCACATGATATTTTAAACAATCCTTTCCTCAATAAAGGTACTGCCTTTACCTTAGAGGAGCGAAAGGAACTAGGCCTTATTGGTTTACTGCCACCGTATGTTCAAACGATTGAAGAACAAGCGGCGCAAACTTATGCGCAAATGCAAACAAAAGCCAATGATTTGGAAAAGCGTCTTTTCCTAATGGAAATTTTTAATACCAACCGGACTCTTTTCTATTACCTCTTTTCTCAACATTTGGAGGAATTCAATCCAATTGTATACGATCCAACCATTGCAGATACCATTGAAGGCTATAGTGACCTCTTTGTAGATCCACAATATGCGGGATATCTTGATATCAATCATCCTGAAAATATTGAAGCCACTTTGAAAAATGCTGCTGGGGATCGCGAGATTCGTCTCATTGTTGTAACAGATGCAGAAGGAATCCTTGGAATCGGTGACTGGGGAACAAATGGTGTCGACATTTCTGTTGGGAAATTGATGGTCTATACGGGTGCTGCTGGAATCGATCCTTCTATGGTCCTTCCTTTAGTTATTGATGCAGGGACTAACCGTGAAGAACTTCGTAACAATCCTAATTACTTAGGGAATCGTCATGAACGGGTTCGCGGTGATCGTTACTACGACTTCATTGACCAATTTGTTCAAACAGCAGAACGTCTCTTTCCTAAACTCTACCTTCACTGGGAAGACTTCGGTCGCTTGAATGCTGCCAATATTCTTGAAAAATACCGGAAACAAATTCCAACTTTTAATGATGATATTCAAGGTACAGGAATCGTTACCTTGGGTGGTATCTTTGGTTCACTGGATATTAGTGGTGAAAAATTAACAGATCAAGTTTATCTCTGCTATGGTGGTGGTACTGCGGGTGCAGGAATTGCCTCTCGTGTTCTTCGTGAAATGGTGAGTGAAGGTCTTTCTGAAGAAGAAGCCTATAAACGTTTCTTTATGGTTGATAAACAAGGTCTTCTCTTTGATGACATGGATGACCTAACCCCTGAACAAAAACCGTTTGCTAAGAAACGTGCTGACTTTAGTAACGCAGACAAATTGACTGACCTGCTTGAAGTAGTGAAGACTGTGAAGCCAACCATTCTTGTAGGAACTTCAACTCAACCTAATACCTTCACTAAAGAAATAGTAGAAGCTATGTGTGAAAACACAGAACGTCCGATGATTTTCCCTTTGTCAAATCCAACCAAACTAGCAGAAGCTAGTGCCAAAGATTTGATTGAATGGTCAGATGGCAAAGCTTTTGTCGCAACAGGAATTCCTGCTGATACAGTTTCTTATAAAGGTGTCGACTATGTGATTGGTCAAGCCAATAATGCCTTGATTTACCCAGGTCTTGGTCTAGGTATGCTGGCTTCTGAAGCAAGTCTTTTGACTGATGAAATGATTGGAGCAGCGGCTCATTCATTGAGTGGTATTGTCAATCCAGGCCAACCAGGAGCTCCTGTCTTGCCACCATTCAAGTATGTAGCAGATGTCTCTATTAAAGTAGCAGAAGCAGTCGCTAAAAAAGCACAAGAGCAAGGTCTTGCGTGTGCTAAGGAAACAGATATGGCCAAAGCAGTTCGTGATTTGAAGTGGTATCCAGAGTATAAATAATTCACTGCTGCTGTCTATCCTTCTATAGCGACAGATTTGTATGGGCTGTGGACTTAAGTAATTTAGAAAGGATACCTATGTTACTCTTTTTAACCTCGATTACGAGTATCATTCCGATTATCGCTATCATTGTTTTGGGGTATATTCTTCAGGTGAAGGGATGGTTTGGAGATGCCTTTGGATCTAACCTATCCCGTTTGATCATGAATGTAGCCTTGCCAGCGTCAATCTTTGTGTCGGTGATGAAATACCTGACACTAGATAAACTAATCAGTCTTTCTGGAGGTCTCCTTTATACATTTGTGGCCTTTATCTTGGGCTATATCGTAGCTTATATTGCAGTTGTGGTTTTCAGGGTTCGTCCAGGACGGCGAGGAACCATGATTAATACCTTTGTGAATGCCAATACTATTTTTATTGGTTTACCTTTAAACGTTGCTCTTTTTGGGGATCAGGCTCTTCCTTATTTCTTAATTTACTATATCACCAACACGATTTCCACCTGGACATTGGGCGTGTATTTGATGACGAGCGACAGTAAATCGGGTCAAAGCAAGAAGACAAGTAAATTTGACTGGAAGAAATTGCCACCAGCTCCGCTTGTAGGTTTTCTTGTGGCTCTACTATTTTTGATTCTCCGAATCTCTATTCCAGATTTCGCAACGAATACCTTAACCTATGTTGGAAATATCGTCACTCCCCTATCTCTGATTTATATTGGTATCGTTCTTGCAAAGGCAGGCTTGAAAACTATTACTTTTGATAAAGATACAATTGTCACTTTAGTTGGACGCTTTATCCTAGCTCCTCTAATCATGCTTCTTGTATTGAAGTTCTTTGCACCAAATATGGCGACAGTAGAATTTAAGACCTTTATGATTCAGTCCGCTACACCAGCTTTGGCTGTTCTCCCGATCCTTGCTAATCAGGGAAAAGGAGATGTGGAATTCTCTACGAATGTAGTGACTCTAAGTACGGTTCTATTTATCGTTGTTATTCCAATATTACAAACCTTGTTAGGATAAGAGGAAGAGATTGTGAGAACAATTTTGAATGGCGTGAAAAATGGCAGAGACTTATCAAACTTGTGCTATTTTTATCTATTGCTAGTCTAGTTATTGTAGAGATGATCAGACTTTTTAAGACCATTTCGTTTGATAAGATTGGAGCAATCTTTGGAGAACTCTCTCCAATAAAAGTCATTAGTTTAGCTTTGCTTGGTTTTATGGCTGTTGCACCTATGGTATTCTATGATAAAATCTTAAATAAAGAGCTTAATCAGAAACAAAAATTATCTTACTTACTAGAGACAAGTTGGACTATTAATAGCTTGAATAATATGATTGGCTTCGCCGGTTTGGTGGATGTTGGTTTACGATATTCTTTCTATGGAGATGAGGAACGACCTGAAAAAAGTATGCAGGGAATTTCTCGCGTCACACCTTATTTTATGAGTGGTTTCTCACTGTTTGCACTGTTAAGTTTAGTTTTTATAATTATATTTCCTATTTCAATAGGGGTTAAAAAGTATTGGCCAGCTCTTTTAGGAGCTAGTCTATATCTTCCAATTGTTTTATTGGTTTCAAACAGGAAAAAATGGGCCTATTTTAGTCAACTGAGTGGAAGGACAATTAAATCTTTAGTATTTGCTTCTGGCCTTGATTGGGCTAGCGTATTAAGTTTTTTTCTTTTGGTTGGGTATGCTTTAGGCTATAATTTACCAATTTATGATATAATCCCCCTCAAGGGATTTAGTTCTGTGTAAAACGGAGCTAAATCCTTTTTATATAGTAAAATCAATACCATTAGGGATTGATTTGATTTTTATTAAAAATATGAGATAATAGACTCGGACTAAGTTTAAACAGCAACTTTAGAGGGAGACAATTATGTCAAAACGACTATTATCGGATGAGCCGAATACCCCCAAATCCCTTAAGGAGCTTTTCTGGGAAAATGCGGAAAAAGCTCGTATGGGGGAATTTTGGAAAGACAAGAAGAGTTACAAAGAGCTTTCAGAAGCTACGGGGATTCCGTCAGGAAGTCTTCGGATGCTTTTCATGAACAAGCCTAAGGGAAATATTCCAAAGATTGTAACCATTACTAACGGTCTGGCCAAGGTGACTGGGAAAAACATTACACTTGGGAAGCTCTTAGCTCGAGATAATCAGCATGAGGGTTTTAAGTTTCCAAGAGATCCTGATCAGGTCACCCAGAACTTGTGGCACAACATTCGCAAGAAGTTGGAAATCACGGAAGATATGACTGAGGGGGAAGTCAGAGAATGCATGACAGCCTTTGTAGTCTCATCTGGTATGGCTCAAACCAACTATAACCTGATCAATCAAACAGGAACGGTATCGCTTGATACTTTGGAAAAATTCTCCAAAAGACTTAGAGTCGAACCTTATGAATTGTTGGCTACTATAAGACGTAGAGAGATTATTGATAAGGTTGAAGGCCCTATTCCTAAAGGAAATGACAACGACTCTCACATTGATATTGGCAAGCTTAATACTTTCATTAAATCACAACCTTACTCGCCCAATGGTCAAGAGGTAGCATCAGCAGACTTAAGCCCACAGAATCTCTATCATTATTATGCCAAGGGAAATGTCGGAGATATGCCCATAAAAACAGCCTATAAGTTTAAAAGATTAGTGGATATTTATGAAGCAGAATATGGTATTCTTGAACCTTCAAGCAGAGTTTTAGATGTCAAGGAATTGGAAAAATTTCTTTATAGTGGGATGATTACCGGCTATGCCATTTCTAAGACAGGGTTGATGAATGCGACCAATGGAAATCTCTATATCAAGGGCAAACGTCCTATCGAATCTATGCAACTGGATCGGGCCTTCGGTCTCTATAAACACCTTAAAAGACTAAAAAGGACCAATAAATTCTTTACCTAACAAAAAGCCCAAATCAATAGTTTGATTTGGACTTTTTGTTTGTTTTTTT
>NZ_JAPVYF010000048.1:0-6827 GCF_041431705.1 Streptococcus sp. 27098_8_74 | reverse complement strand
TTTTAATTGGAATCTGGATTCTTAAGGTCCTATCCGACCGTTACATCATTTTAACGTTTGCGTCGTTTTGCGCCATAGAGTCCAAATCCAGCTAGAAGACTTGCCAAACCAAAGATTGCAAGGTTTGAATCCTCACTACCAGTTTCTGGAAGTTGAGCTGTCTTATCACTTGGATTGATAAAGTGAGCTTCTTCTTTTGTTTCTGGAAGTACTGGAGCCTTAGGCTCTTCTGTTTGTGGAGCTGGCTGTGGCTCTGGTGTCGGAGTTTTATCCGGCACTGGTGTTGGAGTCACAATTTGTTTGTAGATGTGTTGAGTATTACCATTTTCATCTACAATTGTCTTCACAAATTCATAACCTGGGATTTCTTTCTTAGGTTGTTGGCCATCTTCAGTTGGATAACCAGGGATTGGCGTACCATTTTCATCAACGTATGACGTCGTTACTTGCTCGTAGACATGTTCGATATCACCATTAGGTAATTTCTTAGTTTCTACGAAGCGGTAACCTGGAATTTCAACTTTTGGCTGTTCACCATCAACTGTAGGATATCCTGGGATTTCCTTACCTTCTTTATCAACAAACTTAGTGATTGGAAGGACAGTTGGTGTGTAGGTTGCTGAAGCCTTAGTTCCGTTAACATCTTCACGAACCACTGTAACTGCTGGGGCAGTTCCTGTAAATTCAGTTTCTGGTGTGAATGTTACAGTGCCATCTGCAGCTACTGTGTAAGTTCCTACACCTG
Source organism: Streptococcus sp. 27098_8_74 (assembly GCF_041431705.1). Lineage (NCBI taxonomy): Bacteria > Bacillati > Bacillota > Bacilli > Lactobacillales > Streptococcaceae > Streptococcus > Streptococcus sp. 27098_8_74. The sequence goes on along the minus strand of NZ_JAPVYF010000048.1, from coordinate 6,082 downwards.
CAATAGTCTTAGTTGTTGAGCCATCTTCAAAGGTAGCTGGTACTTGGTTATTCATTGGTACACGGCTATCGCCTTCAGTGAAGCTTGGCTTACCTGTTTGCGTTTGACCTTTATTACCAATTGAAGTAACTGATTCTGCAGTTGGTGTTACTGGTGTTACGGTTGGCGTGTAGGTTGCTGTAATGGCTGTACCGTTCTTATCAACACGTTTCACGGTTACGCCTGTACCTGTTCCTGTGAATGATTTTTCTGGGACAAAGGTTACTGTTCCATCTGGAGCAACTGTGTAAGTTCCTTCACCTGGAATAACTTTAGTTGTTGAGCCGTCTTCAAAGGTAGCAGGTACATCATCATCCATTGGGACACTTGGGTTACCAGGAGTGAAGCTTGGTTTACCTGTTTGTGTTTGACCTTGGATATCTGTTGATGTTGCTGGCTCTGAAGTTGGTGTAACTGGAGTTACTGTTGGCGTGTAGGTTGCAGAGGCTTTGGTTCCGTTCTTATCTTCACGAACCACTGTTACAGCTGGTGCTGTTCCTACGAATGATTTTTCTGGAACAAAGGTTACGGTTCCGTCTGCTACTACTGTGTATGTACCAACACCATCAACTGTCTTAGTCGTTGAACCATCATCAAATGTTGCTGGAACATCGTCATTCATTGGTACACGGCTGTCACCTTCGGTGAAGGTTGGCTTACCGGTTTGAGTTGCACCTTGAATATCTGTTGATGTTGCTGGTTCCGCTGTTGGAGTTACTGGAGTTACTGTTGGTGTGTACTTCGCTGTAATTTCAGTTCCATTCTTATCAACACGTTTCACGGTTACGCCTGTAGCAGTTCCAGTGAATGATTTTTCTGGAACGAAAGTTACTGTTCCGTCTGCTGCTACTGTGTATGTACCAACGCCTTCTACTGTCTTAGTGGTTGAACCATCTTCGAAGGTAGCTGGAACGTCATTGTTCATTGGTACACGGCTGTCACCTTCGGTGAAGGTTGGCTTACCAGTTTGTGTAGCACCTTGGATATCTGTAGATGTAGCATCTTCAGAAGTTGGAACGACTGGAGTAATCTTAGGTGTGTAAGTTGTGTCTACAGTTGTTCCATTTGTATCAGCTGCTTGAACCTTAACTGGAACAACATCACCTGAATAAGATTTGTCTGTTGGTGTGAAGGTTACAACACCTGTCTCTTTATCAACTGTGAAGGTACCAATAATATCGCCCGCTGGTGATTTCGCAAACACTGCCGCTGCTGGTTGGCCATTTTCATCAAGAAGAGTAATGGTATCCTTATCAATTGGTGCAACTGGGTCACCTTCAGTGAAGGTTACTGTTCCAGTTTGAACCACGCCTTGAGGTGCTTCAGATTCAGCAGGAGTTGCTGTTGGAGTTACTGGAGTCACAGTTGGTGTGTAAGTCGCAGAAGCCTTAGTTCCGTTCTTATCTTCACGAACAACCGTTACGGCCGGCGCTTTACCCGTGAATGATTTCTCAGGAACAAAGGTTACTGTTCCGTCTGCTGCTACTGTGTATGTACCAACACCATCAACAGTCTTGGTAGTTGAACCATCTTCAAATGTTGCTGGAACATCGTCATTCATTGGTACACGACTATCACCTTCAGTATATTCAGGCTTACCTGTTTGGGTTTGACCTTGTTTACCTGTTGATGTTGTTGGTTCAGCAGTTGGTGTAACTGGGGTTACTGTTGGTGTATATTTTGCTGTAACTGGAGTACCGTTCTTATCAACACGCTTAACCGTTACGCCTGTACCTTCTCCTGTAAATGATTTTTCTGGTACGAAGGTTACAGTTCCGTTCGGAGCGACTGTGTAAGTTCCTTCTCCTGGAATTGTCTTCGTAGTTGAGCCATCTTCAAAGGTTGCTGGTACATCATCATCCATTGGGATTGCAGGGTTACCAGGTGTAAAGCTTGGTGTACCAGATTGTGTTTGACCTTGGATATCTGTTGATGTAGCATCTTCAGAAGTTGGAACGACTGGAGTAATCTTAGGTGTGTAAGTTGTTTCTACTGTTGTACCATTAGTATCCGTAGCTTGAACTTTCACTGGAACAACATCACCTGAATAAGATTTATCCGTTGGGGTGAAGGTCACAACACCTGTTTCTTTATCAACGGTGAAGGTACCAATCACGTCACCTGCTGGTGATTTCGCTTCTACTGATGCTGCTGGCTGACCAGTTTCATCAAGAAGAGTAATGGTATCCTTATCAATTGGTGCAACTGGGTCACCTTCAGTGAAGGTTACTGTTCCAGTTTGAACCAAACCTTGAGGTGCTTCTGATTCAGCTGGAGTTGCTGTTGGAGTTACTGGTGTCACAGTTGGTGTGTACTTAGCAGTAACTGGAGTACCGTTCTTATCGACACGTTTAACCGTTACGCCTGTACCTTCTCCAGTGAATGATTTTTCTGGAACAAATGTTACGGTTCCGTCTGGAGCAACTGTGTAAGTTCCTTCACCAGGAACGGTCTTCGTAGTTGAGCCATCTTCAAATGTTGCAGGTGTATCATCATCCATTGGAACATTTGGATTACCTGGTGTGAAGGTTGGTGTACCTGTTTGCGTTTGACCTTGTTTGTCAGTAGATGTTGTATCTTCTGCAGTTGGTGTAACTGGTGTTACTGTTGGGGTGTAAGTTGCAGAAGCTTTTGTTCCGTTCTTATCTTCACGAACCACTGTTACAGCTGGTGCAGTACCGACGAATGATTTTTCTGGTACGAAGGTTACTGTTCCATCTGCTGCTACTGTGTAAGTACCAACACCGTCTACAGTCTTAGTCGTTGAGCCATCGTCAAATGTTGCTGGAACATCATCGTTCATTGGCACACGGCTATCGCCTTCAGTAAATACAGGTTTACCAGTTTGTGTAGCACCTTGGATATCTGTCGTTGTTGCATCTTCAGAAGTTGGAACGACTGGAGTAATCTTAGGTGTGTAAGTTGTTTCTACTGTTGTACCATTTGTATCAGCTGCTTGAACCTTAACTGGGACAACATCACCTGAATAAGATTTATCTGTTGGTGTGAAGGTCACAACACCTGTTTCTTTATCAACAGTGAAGGTACCGATCACGTCACCTGCTGGTGATTTCGCATCTACTGATGATGCTGGCTGACCAGTTTCATCAAGAAGGGTAATTGAATCCTTGTTAATTGGTGCGACTTCATCACCTTCAGTAAAGGTTACTATTCCAGTTTGAACAAGACCTTGAGGACCAGTTGATTCTGCTGGTGTAGCAGTTGGAGTCACCGGTGTTACTGTTGGGGTGTAAGTTGCAGAAGCTTTGGTTCCGTTCTTATCTTCACGAACAACCGTTACGGCCGGCGCTTTACCTGTGAATGATTTCTCAGGAACAAAGGTTACTGTTCCGTCAGCTGCTACTGTGTAGGTACCAACTCCATCAACTATCTTAGTCGTTGAACCATCGTCGAAAGTAGCTGGAACATCGTCATTCATTGGCACACGGCTGTCGCCTTCAGTAAATTCAGGCTTACCTGTTTGAGTTTGACCTTGTTTACCTGTTGTTTCAACTGGTGTCGCTGTCGGTGTTACAGGAGTTACTGTTGGTGTGTACTTCGCTGTGATTTCAGTTCCGTTCTTATCCACACGTTTCACAGTTACACCTGTACCTTCTCCTGTGAATGATTTTTCTGGGACAAAGGTTACTGTGCCATCAGGAGCTACAGTGTAAGTACCTTCTCCTGGAATAACTTTAGTTGTTGAGCCATCTTCAAAGGTTGCTGGTACATCATCATCCATTGGGATTGCAGAGTTACCAGGTGTAAAGCTTGGTGTACCTGTTTGCGTTTGACCTTGGATGTCTGTAGATGTTGCAGGTTCAGCAGTTGGGACAACTGGAGTGATCTTCGGTGTGTAAGTTGTTTCTACTGTTGTACCATTTGTATCAGCTGCTTGAACCTTAACTGGGACAACATCACCTGAATAAGATTTATCCGTTGGTGTGAAAGTAACCACACCTGTCTCTTTATCAACGGTGAAGGTACCAATTACATCACCTGCTGGTGATTTCGCTTCTACTGATGCTACTGGTTGACCATTTTCATCAAGAAGAGTAATGGTATCTTTATCAATTGGTGCAACTGGGTCACCTTCCGTGAAGGTTACTGTTCCAGTTTGAACCACACCTTGAGGTGCTTCAGATTCAGCAGGAGTTGCTGTTGGGGTTACTGGAGTCACAGTTGGTGTGTACTTAGCAGTAACTGGAGTACCATTCTTATCGACACGTTTAACCGTTACGCCTGTACCTTCTCCAGTGAATGATTTTTCTGGAACAAATGTCACTGTTCCGTCTGGAGCAACTGTGTAAGTTCCTTCACCTGGAACCGTCTTCGTAGTTGAGCCATCTTCAAATGTTGCAGGTGTATCATCATCCATTGGTACATTTGGATTACCTGGTGTGAAGGTTGGTGTACCTGTTTGTGTTTGACCTTGTTTGTCAGTAGATGTTGTATCTTCTGCAGTCGGTGTGACTGGAGTCACAGTTGGTGTATAAGTTGCAGAGGCTTTGGTTCCGTTCTTATCTTCACGAACAACCGTTACGGCTGGCGCTGTTCCGACGAATGATTTTTCTGGAACGAAGGTAACAGTTCCGTCTGCTGCTACTGTGTAAGTACCAACACCGTCTACAGTCTTAGTCGTTGAACCATCGTCAAATGTTGCTGGAACATCATCGTTCATTGGCACACGGCTATCGCCTTCTGTAAATACTGGCTTACCTGTTTGTGTAGCACCTTGGATATCTGTAGTTTCAACTGGTGTTGCTGTCGGTGTTACAGGAGTTACTGTTGGGGTGTACTTAGCTGTGATTTCAGTTCCGTTCTTATCCACACGTTTCACAGTTACGCCTGTTCCTACTCCAGTAAATGATTTTTCTGGTACGAAAGTTACTGTACCATCTGGAGAAACGGTGTATGTTCCTTCGCCATCCACTGTCTTAGTGGTTGAGCCATCTTCAAAGGTCGCTGGAGTATCCTCATCGATTGGAACATTTGGATCGCCTTCAGTAAAGGTTGGTTTACCTGTTTGAGTGGCACCTTGGATATCTGTCGATGTTGCATCTTCAGAAGTTGGAACGACTGGAGTAATCTTAGGTGTGTAAGTTGTTTCTACTGTTGTACCATTTGTATCAGCTGCTTGAACCTTAACTGGGACAACATCACCTGAATAAGATTTATCTGTTGGTGTGAAGGTCACAACACCTGTTTCTTTATCAACAGTGAAGGTACCGATCACGTCACCTGCTGGTGATTTCGCTTCTACTGATGCTGCTGGCTGACCATTTTCATCAAGAAGGGTAATTGAATCCTTGTTAATTGGCGCTACTTCATCACCTTCTGTGAAGGTTACTGTTCCAGTTTGAACCAAACCTTGAGGTCCCGTAGATTCAGCTGGTGTTGCTGTTGGAGTTACTGGTGTCACAGTTGGTGTGTAAGTCGCAGAAGCTTTGGTTCCGTTCTTATCTTCACGAACAACCGTTACGGCCGGCGCTTTACCTGTGAATGATTTCTCAGGAACAAAAGTTACAGTTCCGTCGGCTGCTACTGTGTAAGTACCAACTCCATCAACTGTCTTGGTAGTTGAACCATCGTCGAAGGTTGCTGGAACGTCATCGTTCATTGGCACACGGCTATCACCTTCAGTAAATTCAGGCTTACCTGTTTGGGTTTGACCTTGTTTACCTGTTGATGTTGTATCTTCTGCTGTTGGTGTAACTGGTGTTACTGTTGGGGTGTAAGTCGCAGAGGCTTTGGTTCCGTTCTTGTCTTCACGAACAACCGTTACAGCCGGTGCAGTTCCGACAAATGATTTCTCAGGAACAAACGTCACCGTACCGTCAGCTGCTACTGTGTAAGTACCAACTCCGTCAACTGTCTTAGTCGTTGAACCATCGTCAAATGTCGCTGGAACATCTTCATTGATAGCTACTGTTTTCTCAACACCATCAACGGTTACTGTTCCACCCTTGAATTCAGGTTTACCAGTTTGAGTAGCACCTTGGATATCTTTTGTTTCAGCTGGAGTTGCTGTCGGTGTTACCGG
>NZ_JAPVYF010000047.1:0-7084 GCF_041431705.1 Streptococcus sp. 27098_8_74 | reverse complement strand
CTGTTCACACGTTTTTGAGTTGGTTTTTCTGGAGTTTCTACAGATTTACTTACTGGGTTGTAAACGTGAACGATTTGGTTCGCTTTGTTTTCGATGTCTACGCCACCTGCAACGTCAGCTTTAACTGTTGCTGGAATATCGAATTTGTAGTAGCGACCAAATGCAAATTTAGTTGTGTCGACAACTTGAGTGTTATCAGCATCACCTAAAGATTTGTTCATAGAAGCTTTAGATGTTGCTGTAATGACGCCATTTTCAACCTTGATGTCAAACTTATCAGTTACGTCAGCACCACTTTCACTGTCATAAGCTTTAATATCAGCAGCGTTGACAGTTAATTTATCTGCATCATAAGTATCAGAGATACCAACAGATTGGATGTTGTTTCTGTCAGTGAAGTTCTTAGTATCCAACCATACTTGGTAGTAGATCTTTTCACCACGTTCAACTGACTTCGTATTGATATTTTCTGCTTCGTTATTTGAAGTTCCATCTGCGTATGGATTTGCATTTGTAGCAGTGTACTCATCGGTCAACTCATCGTCATCATCTACAAGTTTTGATCCTGTAATGTCAAATTTCTCTTTGTTAAGAACAAATTTTTCAGGTTGGAATTCAGGTGTTTCAGGAGGAGTGATTTTGTTGTTGAATTCTTTATCATCAGTTCCTTCTGTTGATGTTCCATCAGCATTGACACCGCCAGTTGATGTTACGTTTGTTACAGTAGTCAAGGTGTGACCATTCTTAGCAACTTCAACAGTGATCGTTGCCTTCATAGTGTCATACGTCATACCTACTTCTTTAGCTGCAGGGATAACTTCTTCTACAGTATAAGTGTGAGTACCTACTTTAGTATTATCAAATGAAATTTCTGTAAATGTTACAGTTCCATCTTTTTTGTTAGCTACAGTTTCAACTTCTTGACCGTTTGCATCTTTAAGGATGAACCTGAATTCGCCATCTTTAAGTTCACGTCCAGCCAATTTCTTAGTGAAGTCAAATTTCACTTTAACTGGAGCTACGACAACGTTGTTGAACTCTGTATCAGTTGTTGAAGATGTTTCACCTTTAGAAGAGCTGTAAGTAACAGTAGCTTTTAAATCACCTGCTTGGTTTTTTTCAGTAACAACTACAGTCATGATAGTTTCCATGGCATCGTAGTCAACATTTTTATCTTCTCCAGCAACTTCTGTTACTTTATATTTGTAAGTTCCAACTTTAGTAAAGTTAATATCACTAAAAGTTACCTTGCCAGATTTATTTGTGACGGTTTCAGTATGACCACCTTCAAGTTCTTCACCTGAATCATCAGTTTTCAATTCAACAAGTTTAAAGCTGAAGTCATTATCATTAAGTGTTCGCTTATTCTCTACATTTTTATCTTCGAGAACCTTAGTAAATTCAGGAGTTACCTTAGTAGCTTCACCTTTAACATAGTAGTAGACCGTTTCATAGTTGGGCGTCAATTTATTTTCCAAACGGAAAACGTTACCTGAAGAAACTGGAACGCCATTAATAGCATATGCAGCTCCAGTAGCGCCACGGTTCGCATAAAATTCACCCGCAGCTGAATAACGTGGTTGATAGCCAGCAGCTTCTGAGGCACTCACCTCAGTAATTGTATACTCTATAGTATTATTAGCTGCTTCCCCTCCCCAGGACATTTTATAAAATGTCCCGTTTGGACGTTTATAGATAAAATCAGCTACGTTAGGTTTACCATATTCCAAATCACCAAGATAGTTTGTATTTTGTTTATCCGAGAAAATAGCAAATGGTTTTCCAACAACAAGCTTATCACGTAATTCTGGTTTCAAACCATCTCTAACTGGCTTATTATTATCTTTATTCCATCCAGCATCATCGATTTCAGGATACTTACCGAAGTCTTCTGGGTGGTCAATTTTATTGTTACTTCCAGGACGAATTACTGTTTCATAAACCTTAACATAGCCATCAGTGTTTAAATCTTTAGAAATTTTATTTAGACTGTCAGATTTGATTGCCCACATTTCAATACGGACAGTACCATCTTCGCCTACAACTTCTTTAATACGTTTTACACCACCTTCAGCATTGGCAACGTCAAACCAACGTTGGCCAACTTCGTAAGGTTTTTTTAGAACATCTACAAGCGAGCGTGAATCTGCTGTTTGATATAGCTTATACCCATCAAAAGCACGAAGAGCTGAAGCATGGAAATCTTGCCCTTCCATACCAGTAAGTGTAAATGAACCAAGACTCTCTTCAGAGCCTGTTGCACGATATGTTTGTGCATCAACTTGTGGAGTTCCAGCGTCATTTACCAGCTTGTAGTCACCTGCCGTAGAAGAATTCATCACATAACTACTGCCATTTGAGACAAAGTTTCCAACCAAGCGATTTGGATCATAAGTTGATGAATTTTTATCAACAACTTTATAGTAAGTCGTCTTAGTAGTTAGACGTGGGATGTAATATTGAGGATCAGTTATAGTCGTTCCTTCGTTGGCTGTGTTAACTACATCATAAATTTGAATCGCAGTACGTTGACCATCGAAATCATTAGCAGAACCGTTGAATTTCCATGTTGCACGGAGAGCTGGACGATCTGTCTTATCAGCATCTTTAACATTTTCAAATCGGAATTCAATATAAGCCTGTTTATTGCCTGAAATAGGTGCTAGAGTAGCCTGACCAAGATTCACTGTTCCTGCACCACTAATTTGTTTTGTTTCTTTAACAGTGTTTGTAGCACCATCAACCAATTCTATTGTTACATTAGTTGAGTTATCATATGGTTTAGACATACGATAATAGAACTTAGTATTATACTCTGTATTGAATCCCATCAAATCAGTAACAATATATGTATACTGAGATGCACTCGGATTCAATTGGTAGTTGATTCCTGCAGTAACATGGTCAGTAGGATCTTTTGGTGTAGGGACTACAAGTGGACGATTCTTAAGTTTTGCACCATTTGGATCACTCATCACTGGTGTTGCAGCTGCTGAACCTACTGTATGACTAGTTGATACAGGGTCTGTTGCCGAACGACGATTACGACGACGGCCACCTTCTGTAACCAAAGTAGCAGCATTACTACGTTCATTATTCGCTATTGCAACTGAAGTAACGTCTACACCAGCGCTTGCTACGTTAGCACGTGTAGCAACATTTGGTTGGGCAGTTGTAGCTTCTGCTGCTGTTTCAGCTGTTTCTGTATTTCCAGCTACTGGAGCTGCTGTAGCTGAAGCATTTGAAGCTGCTGTTGTTGAAGCGTTTGAAGCTGCTGTAGCCGAAGCTGTAGTTTCAACGTTGTTGCCAGCTGCATTTGTAGATGCAGCTGTAGCTGGTTTAGCTGTTTCTGTAGCAGCTTTTTCAGTTGGTTTTGCAGTTTCTGTAGCTTGTTTGTCAGTTGTCTCTGCGGCAGCCTTATCTGTTGTTGAAGCTTCTGGTGTCAAGTTAAATGTTGACGCAGTTGCATCAGTTGAAGATACAGCTGCAGTAGGATCTGCTTGAGCTGTTGATGCTGTAGGCGTTTCAACTAAATTGGCAGAGCTCTCACCTGCTACCGTAGAGCTTGGTGTTGAAGATGAAGGTTCTGGGGATGTTACTTCATCAGCCTGAGCAATACGAGCAGCAAAGAGCGCTGTCCCTAGTAAGACTGAAGCGACACCAAACGAGTATTTACGCAATGAAAAGCGCTGGCGTCTATTGAAAATGTCTTTCATTAAAAGACCTCCTCTAATAAGTTAGTTAGTTATAGGTACACACTTATAAAATTAATCCAATTATAAAAGTGAGTATACTATATTCTAACATTCTGACAATTAGCGGTCAAGATTTTTGTCAAAATTTTTTAATTTTATTTTTCAATTATCTGATTATTCAACTACAAACAATCAGAAATATCGATAATAAAACAACAAAACACCTTATATAACACCATTTATTAACACTTCACTCAATATAAAAATAATTATTTAATCCTTTTATTTTCTAATTGAAACGCCATTCCAAAACTTTTTTAGAACTTCTCTATGACATTAAAAAACCGAACATTCTCTAATAATACAATTATTATCGCACATATTTGTACCCTATTTCAGAGCATTAACTTCACTTTATCCTACTATTACAGCATTGACGAATCATAACAACTATTCAAACGATTCTCATATAATTACTTCAGAGTAACATATTAAACTCAAACATTCTCCCCAAAAAGAAACCAGCAACTCAAATTGAACTGCTGGTTTACTTTATTTAAAACTAATAAGAGATTTGTCCGTCTCAATTAGATTAATCTTCTTTTTTACGACGATAACCTTGAATTCCCAGACCAAGAGCCACAATCAGAGCAGAAAAGCCTGCTACTTCGACAGTTTGCTCTGTTTCTTCACCAGTTTTGGGAAGAACTACTTGTTTTTTATATGAAGCTACTTTTGTAGTAGAAGTCTGAGAAGCTGTCTTAACAACGATTCTCGAAGCTTCATTTACTTGTTTTACTTCTTCTGGTTGCGAAGATACTACTGATTTCTTTTCAATAGAAGGATGTTCTGGTTTCTGAGTTTTGCTTGGCTTACTCATTTGTTTTATAGAAGATTTTGGTTTATCTGGACTTACCGCTATATAGTATATAGAGATATCCTCTCCTGAATTTTCAGGAATAATGGTGCTACCTGGCTGGATAGCTTTTCCTAACTTACTTGGATACTTAGGGTCCTGAAGGTAGGGTTTGTAACCTGGGATATCTGGAACAACTGGTAGACCTGATTTGGTTGGGTCTGTTAGATTATTAGGATATTTTACAGATGCAACTTCTGGAAAGTTCAAATCTGCTGATTTGAGTAGTAAGCTTCCGAGCGGTTTGTATATTACCGTTTCCTCAAGGTTTTCTTGAATAACTTTCTTAGATGACACACTTGCTTTATCAGCGTAATAGCCATCTAAAACTTCAGTCACAACTGCATCATAGGTTGCTTTATTAGCTTTCCATGCTGTTGACGAAAGTTCCTGACCAGTCACCATATCATATGTAACGGTGCGTGTCCATTGTGCATCTTGAACCTTGTCGCTTGGCGCCTTAACATTTCCATCTGATACAATATAATGAACTGTCGCTGTGACATCTTTCTGCCACTGATTTTTGCTTGGATATTTTGGACTTAGTGGATCATCTGGGTTGATTGCATCACCATCATGAGGATTCCTAGAACCTACTATTACAGTTTTATGTTTCAAAGTAACCCTCCATGCTTGGGTAACAGACGTATCAGTATCGTAGTATGCTTGTTTTGGGAACTCATCCGTTAACAATTCATAACCACGACTTTCATAAAATGCAATCTTGTCGGCTGTAGTATATTCAATAATTTCACCTGACTTACCTGTAACATGATCACTCTCAAGACTTGTACCAGTCGTTTGGTCAATATAAGTGATAGTCGCTTCTTGAATAGCTTTACGATAAACAACTGGGGTATCTTCTTCTGGCTTACTTGGGGTTATATTGAGAACATCAGTTTCATACCCTGAGATAAGTGGAGATGATGTTTTGCCCGCCTTAGTTGGATTTTCGGGATCATTCTGATATTGAATTGTTGGTACACCTTGAATTTCTTTACCATCAGTATCAACTGCAATAATCTTTCCTAACGGCTTAAATGTAACTAATTCCTCAGCGTTAGGAGCTTCTGGTGTTACTTGAAGAGAGCCCGCGTGTCCTACATTTGCAATGTAACCTGGAACTACTGGAACTGGCACACTGCCATATCTATGGCTTGACACATCCCAAGTGCTAAGACCTGAAACCATATCCTTAGTTCCTGTGAAGACAAAATCATTTTGAACCTTAGTAGCTGGTGTATTTTCACCTGCACCAATAAAGGTAACCGTCTGACTAGTGCCCTGAGTCAAAGACTCTTTCTTAGAAACCAAGATAATCTTAGTGTCAGCTGTCGCATCTGGCGGAAGGACTTGAAGATTACTTGAGTTAAAACCTGAGATGTTTTGGCCAGACTTAATCTCGTAACCTGTAGGTAGCGTTGGTAGAGAGGTTGACTCTACCTTAGTTGGATCTAGAGCGTTGGTATACGGAACAGCGTCTGTACCAACGATTTGATTCCCCGCTTCATCCACAAGAATGATTCTTCCCACTGGTGTGTAGCTGACAAGCTCTGCGACATTAGGAGTCGCTACGGTAACTTCTAGTTGACCAGCTTGAGACTTATTGGCGATGTAGCCTGGAACCACTGGAACTGGTACACTGCCGTATGTATGACTTGACATATCCCAAGTGCTGACACCTGAAACCATATCCTTTGTTCCAGTGAAGACAAAATCATTTTGAAGCTTAGCAGCTGGCGTTTTTTCACCTGCCCCGATAAAGGTAACCGTCTGACTGGTGACCTGACTCAAAGTCTCTTTCTTAGAAACCAAGATAATCTTAGTGTCAGCTGTCGCATCTGGTGGAAGGACTTGAAGACTACTTGAGTTAAGGCCCAAGATATTTTGTCCATACTTAATCTCATAACCTGCTGGTAGCGTTGGTAGAGTGGTTGACATTATCTTAGTCGGATCTAGAGCGTTGGTATACGGAACAGCGTTTGTGCCAACAATTTGATTCCCCGCTTCGTCCACAAGAATGATTCTTCCCACCGGTGTGTAGCTGACAAGCTCTTCCACATTAGGAGTCGCTAAGGTAACTTCTAGTTGACCAGCTTGAGACTTATCTGCGATGTAGCCTGGAACCACTGGAACTGGTACACTCCCGTATCTATGACTTGACACATCCCAAGTGCTGACACCTGAAACCATATCCTTTGTCCCAGTGAAGACAAAATCATTTTGAACCTTAGTCGCTGGCGTTTTTTCACCTGCACCAACAAAGGTAACCGTCTGACTTGTACCCTGATTCAAAGTCTCTTTCTTAGAAACCAAGATAATCTTAGTGTCAGCTGTCGCATCTGGTGGAAGGACTTGAAGACTACTTGAGTTAAAACCTGAAATGTTTTGCCCAGACTTAATCTCATAACCTGTTGGAAGCGTTGGTAGAGTGGTTGACTCTACCTTAGTCGGATCTGGAGCGTTGGTATAC
>NZ_JAPVYF010000046.1:0-8122 GCF_041431705.1 Streptococcus sp. 27098_8_74 | reverse complement strand
TTCGCCAAAGGGGATTCTTTCATCTATTATTTGAAAATAGAACTTGTGAAACTATCTGTCTCTTGTAGGAGTTTCTTATAGACAGCTTCTTTGAGTTTCGTCGTATGGCTTGTTGACACTGATTTATTACCGTTATTATCTGTTTTAATACTTGCAGCATCTTTTGCTACTGCAGCCTTAAACAAGGCTAATAAATCATCGTAAGAGCTTACTGTTGTGCCGTCAATTGTAACTGTCGTCAAACCATGTGACGCTTTGTCTTTCACTTCTTTGAAGTAGGCCTTCTTGAAGGCTTCTAGTGAGTTGAACTGACCATCAGAAATCTTGCTAATGATAAAGTCGTCTCCAAGGGTGTCCTTACCAGCCGCTTTTGCTTCTTGTTTATACTTGTTAGTCGCATAACCTAGGAAGCCTTTTTCATAGCCATAGTAACCCCAGAGTCTGAAGGTATTATGCTTGAAGGACATGGCACCAGGAGAACCCTCGCTGGTATTTCCTCCATAGATGGCAGACATCATAGGAACATTGACATAAGCAGAAGAGAAATCATCTGGTTTATAGACACCATTTCCTGGACCACGATTGGTCATGAAGTTATTGTCCACAAGGTCATCAATAGAGGTCAAGTTAATAGCCTTTTCACTATCACTTAGAGCACGAACCTTGTCGTATTGATTTTTACTGTTACCTCGTAGCTGTTTATCTACCTTCTTGAACCATGCGTTATTGAGCTCTTGATTTCCTTGACTGAGGACCGCTTCCCCTTCAAGTGAGTCAAGAAGCATGAGGGTATCGTTGTAGCCCTTCATGTAACGGTCGATGGCTTCACGTGAGTTCAACTTGTTTGGATTAGTGTTATACCACTGATTACCGTCGTTTTCTCTTTCAAAGGCCATGTTAAGTCCTAAGGCGCCGTATTCACCTTGATGACCTTGAGTAGCTGGTGATTGAAGAAGACCTTGGGCATATGCTTCAACGTCTGTTCCTTCACGACGACCATAATCTCCAAAGTAAGCAATACGGTCATTGATGTGGGTCGTTTCATGCGTAAAGGCCGAAGCACCGTACTCACTAATCATGTTAGACATGACGAAAGTAACTTTGGCACGATTATCAAAGGCATTGTCATAGATAGCAGCATAGGCACCGGCCATAGCTCCGTTGTCTCCATAGTACTCACCAACTGGACCATAGATTTCACGGATTGGCGCATAGACTTCTGTACTGTCTTTAAATTGACCGTAGCGCTCTGGCCAACCTGGCCAACCATGACCCCAGACATAGAAACCTTCCCAGACAGGATTGACAATATCTTTGAACAATCTGTTTTTAACTTTGTCTGTAGCCAATCTATGCCAGAAATCAAGGTAGTTGATTTGACGTTGGGCAGCTAGATCAATCTCAGGTTTCAGTTTCTCAAGAGTCGTATTGTACTTGTTAGCTGTTCCATATGACATGGTGTCATAGGTTGAAATCAAGAACATCTCTGTTTTATCAAGATTCAATAATGGCAGAATCATTTTTCTGTGTAGGCCACGTGTTAAGTTATCGTAAGCACGATACTTGTGCTCACCGACACCTTCATTTTGCGAAGCTTTCTCTACAACATAGACCTTGTCCTTAGTGGCATCGATGAACCAATCATTCATATTGTCGATATTAGTGAACAATTCTCTATTATAGTTTAGGAAACCATTTAAATCTCCAGATTTAGTATATTTCGCTAGAACTTCACCAAAAGCATCATATGTTCTTGATCCACTGATATTATTTTCCTTAGAGCCAATCTCAATCAAACGGTCAAGGACATCCACATTTTTACCATAGAAGTCTGGCTTGAAGAGCATGATTTCTTTGATATTGACATCATCAAACTTAACACCGTAATAACGATTCAAATAGGTTAAACCTAGCAAGAGAGCAGCCTTATTTTTCTCGACCTTATCAAGAATCATTTGTTGAGCGGCAGGTGATTGGTTAAGCTGGTGATCCTCATTTTCAACCAGCTTAGTCACAAGGTTAGTCAAATTAGCTTTAACAGCCTCAAAGCTTTCTTCCAAGAAGAGGTTCTTAATGGCATTTACTCTATTTGGACCGGTACGACCAAGTTTTTGGTAAATTGGATCAGACTGCAACTCAATCGTTTTAAGGATATCAACAATACCATTAATAAGACTTGAGTGATCTTTTTGGACAATATTCGGAGTGTACTTGATACCCAAATCAGTAACAGTGTACTCCTTAACGTTGCTCAAACCTTCTGAACTATCTGAAAGCTTGAAGTAGTCTTTAGTACCATCAGCATAGTGAACAATAATCTTGTTAGCATCGCTTAAGTCTGTGACAAAATTACTGTCTTTCATTGGTGTCACTGAGAGTACATCTTTGGTATTCAAGTTATGGTTTTTAGCCAGTTTGTTTGCTTGATAGACAATATAATCCTTGTTATAGAACGGTTGAAGTTTCTCAATATTCTTATAAGCCTGGTTGTATTCTGGATTATAGTCTTGAATATTGGCAAAATCAGCTTGACTAGAAACATTATTAAGAGTATTCAACGCGTAAGGTTCGCTGACAAATGTATCAGCCGTTATTTTGTAGCCTTCAACACGCTTGTCAGCTTCTTCCTTAGTCAAATGTTTGAGTTTTTTCGGACTCTTGGTATCTCTACCAGTGCCATCTTCGGCAGAACTATAGCCGATAACCCCAAAGAGGTCTTTGATATAAGGTCCACCATCTTCGTCATCAACATCATTAGATGCAAAGATTTCTTGACCTTTAACTACCTTGGCATAGGTCACGTTGTCTTGAACAGCTCCGTAAGGCCAAGTCTTGGCAACAATACCACCGACATATCTTGTGTTTTTAACATCAAGAACACCTTTGGCTACTGAATTTGTTACCCTTGCCTTAGTTCCAGACTTCCAGCTATTAAGCATGTAGGTGACATATGGTACCAGCATACTTGCATTGGCATTATTGGCCGTAATAGTCGCATCCACATAAGCTCTGTTAACAAATCCCATGTAGTTTGAGCCAGCAATCCCACCAACTGTCGAGTTATTACCAACAGAGTTAATCTTACCGATAAAGGCGACATTTTCAATCTTGCCATCTTCATCAATCTTATTGACAATCCCCGCAACGTCATTATTACCAGTAACTGAACCAGTCACCTTAACATCTTCAATCAAACCTTTGTTTTTAAGGTTAAATCCAACTGCTGCTATTTGATTCTGACCAGGGCGATTGATGTCTACATTTTCAAAGTTGATATTCTTAATGGTTCCCCCATTGATAACATCGAACAATGGGTGTTCCAAATCATAGATGGCAAAACGTTTGTCACCATCACTAATCAACTTACCAGTAAATTCGGTCGTAATGTATGATTTGCCGTTTGGAACAACGTGACGAGCACTCATACTTTGACCCAGTCTAAATTCACCTGATGGATTAGCCTGAATGGCATTGACCAACTCAGCAAAATCATAGTAAACATTGGCTTGACTAGCTTTCGGTTTCTCAATGTAGTAGCTATAAGTTTGAGCAAAATGATTTTGGCCATCACGTTGCACCAAATTGTCCGCTTCTGCAGTTACCTTATAAACCGCCTTACCATCAACTGTTGTCTCTTCGATAGACTTGACAGCCAAGTAAGTTGTTTTCTGATCTGCCGAAGTCATCTTCAAGTAATAATTCGTAAGGTCTTGAGGTACAGCTGTCAGACGGGTTTCATCCACTTCTGTTTGATTGTCATACTTAATCAAATCCGTACGGGCAAAATCTTTAAGCTCAACTTTCTTGAGATCAAGTTGGATGGTTTGGTCTGCCAGGACCTGACTTTCCTCACCATTGCCACGATCAAAGGTCATGGTTGTTGTAAGTGTATACGGCTTGTAATAGTCTAAGTTTGTTAAATCAGCAGTCAAGGTCGTGCTAGGAACATCAAGCGTTTGGACAACTTGTCCATCTTTCTTAAGTACCGCTTTAATAGTCGTGATGGCTACTGAACCTGGATTAGTCAATTGGTAGCTAAGCTTGGCACTTCGACCCAAGTCATCCTTGTCAATCTGTGTCAGTGTAAGAACTGGTTTTTCTGATATCTTAGCCCCTTTGCGAACGATACGATCTTGGACAGGAACTAGCACGGTTTCAGTGACAGTTGGCTCTTCAGCAGTCTTGTTACCCTTGTAAGTCTTATAAACCTTGGTGATTATATTTTGGCCTTTTTGACCTTCTTGGACAACTTTCAATGTGCCTTTTTCTAGACTATCATCTTCTTGGACAATTTCTTTAAATGGAAGCTCTACAATGGACTCCTCCGTCGTTGTGCCATCTAGAGGCTTGCTACCACGACGGATTTTTCTAGGTTGTGGCACCTCAATAACCTTACCTGACACAATAGTCGGCTCACCAACCTTGACACCATCAATGGTTTGGTAAATTTTCTGGATTTCTTGGCTACCTTTTTTACCCTCTTGTTCGACAACTTCTTCATCCATATACTTGTTATCATCCGTAATCACTTCGATAGGATAATCGATGGCTTGCGTTTCAGTCTCTGTGATACTGCCGACAACTGGGGTATGAACAGGATTCTCAGGTTGAACAAGGGCCTCACCTTCGTGGCCTGATTCTTGTGTTCCATTGGCACTGATTGGTCCAGTGTACTCTGGATTATCTGGTTGGACAGCTGCCTCGCCTTCGTGGCCAACTTCTTGTGTGCCATTAGCACTGATTGGACCAGTATATTCTGGAGCCGCTGGTTGAACCACAGCTTCACCCTCATGGCCAACTTCTTGTGTGCCGTTAGCACTGATTGGGCCCGTATATTCTGGAGCGGTAGGTTGAACCCACGCTTCTCCCTCATGACCAACTTCCTGGGTACCATTGGCACTTGTAGTATCGCTACTGATTGAACCGGTGTACTCTGGGTTAGCAGGTTGAACAACTGCCTCGCCTTCGTGACCAACCTCTTGCGTACCGTTAGCACTGATTGGGCCCGTATACTCTGGATTGGCGGGTTGAACTAGAGCCTCGCCTTCGTGGCCAACTTCTTGTGTCCCGTTAGCACTGATTGGGCCGGTGTACTCTGGATTGGCGGGTTGAACTAGAGCCTCGCCTTCGTGACCAACCTCTTGCGTACCGTTAGCACTGATAACACCAGTATATTCTGGATTGGCGGGTTGAACCACTGCCTCACCCTCATGGCCAACTTCTTGTGTGCCGTTAGCACTGATTGGGCCCGTATACTCTGGATTAGCAGGTTGAACAGCTGCTTCACCTTCATGACCTGATTCTTGCGTACCTTTAGCGCTAATTGGTCCAGTGTACTCTGGATTAGCAGGTTGAACTAGAGCTTCGCCCTCATGACCTGGCTCCTGAGTTCCTTTTTTCCAACTGATTTCTTTATCTATTTCATCCCGGCTTGCTGTGTTTTTATCTTCTCTTGATGGCTCAAGTCCTTTCAAAGTATTCTCCAAAGGTTGTTCAAGTTCAGGCTTAGCCGAGTAACGAAGATAGCCGACATACTCATAACCATCGATTGTAATAACACCTTTAGCTAGATCCGCCTCATCTGAGACAGTCAGAGTCTGATTATATGCCTGTAACTCCTTATTTTGCAAAGCAAGAACCTCAAGAGGGACAAGTAAACTTTGCCCTGCTGCTCCAATCAAGACCAATCCAATAATCTTTTTGCGGTGTTTTTTTGAAAATAGGAGCACAGCCAAAGTTGCTGTTGTCAGCCCTAAACCTGTTGCGGCCCAGTCAGAACTACCTGTCTGAGGAAGAGTAGCTTGACTGTCTCCCTTACGTTTATAGACCAGATAAAAAGTATCATCATTTTGATATTCCTTTGGAATAGCATGAATCACTTGCTTCTGCTCTTCAGCTGTCAATTCATTTTCAGTAACATAGGCCATATGTACCGAAGCATCCGTAGTAATCTGATCCGCCGAAACTGGCTTAGACACGAAAAGACCACCTGCTAACAAGAATGTTCCGATAGCAACTGGCCCGACACCAACTGACAATTTACGAATGGCGTATTTTGTCACTTTTTCAAAAACATGATTTGCTTGTTTCATTCATAATCTTCCTATATGTTAATCGTTGTACCCCAAAGGCACTTCAAAAACGAAGACGTTACTGAAAAACACGCACTCTATACATTTATTATCCTTCTTCCGAAATCTATCATATCCTTTTTTTAATCTTTAGGCAAGTATTTTCTCTAATTTTTAATCAATATAAATAATTATTTAGCAACCATACTTTTCTTTCATGAAAACCTCTAAAGCCTTTTCATATAAATAATTATAAAGACTCTAACATTTGTAAAAATATTCTATTGAAATTCAAAATACTAATAATTCAAAAGAAAAATAATTGGGCTAATCTCTCTTATTCAATTTTATATCTAATATTTTAATGTAAGTAAAAATCATCGTTCAATAGACACAAAAGAGACCCACCCCTTATGGGATGAGTCTCTTTTTCGAAAACTGAAATAGTCTAACTAACTATATTGAGGGATTTAACCTATTAACTATTTTAGTCTTCTTTTTTGCGTTTTCCTACTAAACCAAGTCCAGCTGCCGCAAGAATTCCACCAAGGACTACGCCACCGATAGATACTTCGTCTCCTGTTTCTGGAAGTGTAGAAGCATCTTTTTCAGTTGATGAAATGTTTGCTCTTGCTTTAAGGTTCATATGATTAGCTAAAGTTGTTGATGACTCAACTTTACCATTTAGTGATGGTTTAACAACTGTTGGAGTATTCTCAGAACCCTTACCATTGTTGAAGGAATCTACTGTTCCACTTGTTGTGGCAAACATTGGAGCACTAGCTCCTGAAACGTTACCTGCTAGGTCTGTCGCTCTAGCTGTCACGCTACCTTCTGGAATGTTAACTGTTGGAACTACCACTGCGAGACCTGTTTCATCAGCTGTCGCTTCACCAATCTTATTGCCGTCTTTATCGAACAATTCAACCTTAGAACCTGGTTCTGCAATAACATCGATTGGAGTACGAGTGCCCGCCTTACCTGTAAGATCAGTATTCACTACTGGTGCGTCTGGCGCTATCGTATCAGTTCCCTTACCTACAGTCACTGATGTTGGGTTAGAGGTGTTGCCTGCATCATCTGTTGCAGTGACAGAAACTGTGTCACCTTCCTTCAAACCGCTGACTGGTACACTGAAGTTACCATCTTGATCAGCTTTAGCCGATACTTTAGAGCTATCTGGAAGCGTTACTTCTACTGTTGAGCCTGCTTCGGCTGTTCCTGTTACTGCTGTAGTGCCTGCTTTAACTGGGTTTACAACTGGTGCTGATGGAGCTGTCGTATCAGTTCCCTTACCTACAGTCACTGATGTTGGGTTAGAGGTGTTGCCTGCATCATCTGTTGCAGTGACAGAAACTGTGTCACCTTCCTTCAAGCCGCTGACTGGTACACTGAAGTTACCATCTTGATCAGCTTTAGCCGATACTTTAGAGCCATCTGGAAGAGTGACTTCTACTGTTGAGCCTGCTTCGGCTGTTCCTGTTACTGCTGTAGTGCCTGCTTTAACTGTGTTCACAACTGGTGCGTCTGGTGCTGTCTTATCATCGGCTTTCGCTACTGTTGCTGTAGTTGGTGCTGATGTGTTGCCTGCATCATCTGTTGCAGTGACAGAAACTGTGTCACCTTCCTTCAAACCGCTGACTGGAACACTGAAGTTACCATATTGATCAGCTTTAGCCGATACTTTAGAGCCATCTGGAAGCGTTACTTCTACTGTTGAGCCTGCTTCGGCTGTACCTGTGATTGCTGTGTCACCAGCTTTAACTGTGTTCACTACTGGTTTGGCTGGAGCTGTTGTGTCAGTTGTTGCTACCATTGGATCGCTGGCATCTGAGACATTTCCTGCTGCGTCAGTCGCTTTCGCTGTCACATTGCCTGCTGGAATGTCAACTGTTGGGGTGATAGTAGCTTTACCATCTGCGCCTGCTGTAGCTTCACCAATCTTGTTGCCGTCTTTATCGAACAATTCAACCTTAGTTCCTGGTTCTGCACTCACTTCAACCGGAGTCTTAGTGCCTGCTTTGTCAGTAAGGTCTGTAGCGACAACTGGT
>NZ_JAPVYF010000045.1:0-8946 GCF_041431705.1 Streptococcus sp. 27098_8_74 | reverse complement strand
ACTTAAAGTTTAAAAAACTTTAAGTGCCATTCTTCTTTCTATTCCGCAGGCCCTAAGTCAAGATAGAGAATATCTCGCTTAGTGGCATACTCCAAGGCTTGTTCATCAGCTTCAAACAAATCTGAAGCAAGAAAGCTTTTTGTAAAGACTGTTTCGTCTTTACGTTTAAATGTTGCTGTATAACTATGTTTAGTCATTTTTTCTCCTTTATTTAATATTCGTACTGACCTTTGACTCCACTATAGAGCCAGTAAACAGCTTGACTATGGCCTTGCTGAAGAGTACTGTTAGCATCCTCCATTAGGTCTCTCAAGGAATAAAATCCTCGATAACTATCTAATGCTGATTCCATCAGACAGAAAAGATATGTTGGCATATCTTTTGTTCCCCAAGCTAGAAGATCTAACTGACTTAAATCGTCTCTTACTTCCTCTGGAAAACGACTTGGAAAATTACTTGTCGTAAAATTTCCACATTCTTTCGCTCGCTGTAACATAGTTAAGCGAGTTTCCAACATGCGTATATCAGCTTCTTGAAAGGCTTCTGCATGCTCTGTGGTAATTATTAACTTCGATAGCCCAGGATTGATTTCTTCAACTTCATAATAAAGTGAAGATTCAAATGGAATCTCAATCGGAGGAAGGTTAGATACTCCCTCTCGATTCAAAACCACGTTCTTAACTGGTAGAAGTCGCAAACTTTGTTGCATATCCACCTTTTTGCTATCAATAATCGACGCAATTCGGTCATTGATTAGGTCTGACGGAAAGCCAACAATATTACTATTATATTGTTGAACCTTTTCAATGTAGTAAAGTCCTTGAGTGATTCCTTTCATTGTTTTTCTCCTTCTTACGCCATTACAACATTGTCAAGACCAAGCTCTTTGAGCTCTTCTTGAGTCTCCCTATTGCTCTCAGTTGTCTTCAATTTAATGACAACATTCAACCCCATAGCACGTGCTTGTAACAATGCTGAAGCAAGTGCTGGTTCGGGTTTTCCCTCAACGAATAGGGTTTGAACCCTACGTTGCTTCATTTCCAGAATTCTCTTGAGATAAAGACAAGAGAGTTCCAAGAATGAATAGGATTGAACGTTATCAATCCGAGGGAATGTTGTAACGCCTTCAAGAAGGCCTTTGGCAAAAAGATCTGCAAAGACCTCTTGTGCTTTTTTATTTTTGTATACATAGATTTTTTTAGTCATTGTTTTTCTCCTTATTAGTTAATAACTAGCTTTTCATAACTTCTCTACTTAACAGAAGGAAGCTCCTCAACACGACGTAAGAAAGAAAGCAACTCCTTGCGCGTGTTGATGTCTTCAACATCTTCTGTTACTGGCGTATCATAAGTAATATGATGCTCACCATTATCCCAGCTCTTAAAGACAGAAGATTGGCAGAACTCAATCTGATCATCTTCTACCTGATAAACTAGGTTAGCCATGTAGCCATTATCAAAGTAATAGCGATGGAACACAACCTTACGATTGTTTCCCAGACGTACTAAAACGTCTGGATTTTGACGTTTATATTGGGTTGGTTTAATGAAAAACCCAAATTGTGACCTTAAACTAGTCATCTTTAAGTCTTCCATTGCTACCAACGCCTCTTCACAAGAAATAGGCATTAACCCACTTTGTACTAACAAGGTATTGATAGCAACCATTCCATCCTTCTTGATAAAAAGATGGCTATTCCCAGTCTCATTCAAAAATTGACGCAAGGTCATTCCTTGATGAACTTTTTTTTCTAAGCATTTAGTTGAAGCCAATAATTTTGTCATTGTTTTTCTCCTCCATAGAAAAAGAGGAAGGTGTAGCCTAGGGCTACTACCTTCCTCTTTCTCTTCTATGTACGATATACGATGTATAACGTACTATGTAATGTTTTTGTGGCTCACCACTACCACTGCATCTCATCGAGTTCACGTGGGGTTAACTTACGCCCCAAATTTTGCTCAACACGCGCAGCCCAGACAAGATTACCATTCTTGATCATTTCAATCTCCTCTGGTGTCTTGTATGGTTTTTCCGGTAAGCCTAACGACCTCCAATCGTTTTTGAACTGCTGTACAATTCTCATGGTTAGTCTACTCCTCCCTTCAAAAAGCGGTCAATGAGTCCCTGAGATGCTGCTGTATTAAAAATCACTCGGTTAGTGTTTCCAATACGACTGCCCCCGTACCGACTAACATAAAAGTCTCGAAGAGCTGTCTTTGAAATCAGCATCATAAACCCCTCAAAGCCACGATTGAAAGCGTCTTGTGCTACATAAGCAAGCAAGACACCTGCAATCCCTTGGTTTCTCTTATCCATTCGCACCTCCAGCTTATGGATAAAATTGTAATAATCAGTAGGCTCAGGAGTGAACTCAATCATTCCAGAAACCTCACCTTGAATTACAAAACCACTGGTAATTGCATTGGGAGAACTTATGGCCGTCCAATCAAATTCAAAGCCCTCTGAAGTCAAATCAGATAGCGTCGGGATATCTTCTTGACTGAAGTCCCAAAAGAATGTTTCTCTCATTGCCATCTTCCTCTCCAATATGTCTTTCATACTCATTATAACACCTTTCCTGTGATACTTGTTGCTAGAGCTAGCTCTTGATCATAGACTCCCTCTAACTCTTTCAGATAAGACTCGGAATAATCTCCAAGGTCTTCATCAGTTAAGAGTTCAGTGGATACCCCTTTACCTGGGACATTGCAAGTCATAACGGTTGCTTTATAAATAAAGTTCACACCAGACTCTGCATCTACATAATCAAATGTAGCAGACATTGGGATATCACTAAGAGTACTATCTTGCTTTAAGATGTTAGTCAAAAAGCTATCGATATTCTCTCGAATATTCCAGTTCCCACAAGCTGTAAAAGGAAGTGTCACTGAGACAAGTCCTTCTTCAGTTGTGATACAATCCGCTTCACTTGGAGAACCTTCTATAGTCGTAGGGTTCCAAGCTTTTTCATTGATTACTCTATGAGTAGCCACAAGCACCTCAATATCTGAATATGTTGGTGCGGAAATAGTAACCTTGCCAAAGGCAACAGAAATATTCCCCATTTTTTTCTCCTCTCCTAGAAACAACGCATTCTTCCACTATCTCTGAAAGAATAGTATTTATCCTTCGTTACGATAACATGGTCTAAGACCTCCATCTCAAAGAGCTTTGCAGCATCCTCAAGGGCCTCAGTAACATTAATATCGTTACTTGAAGGATATACACTTCCAGAGGGATGGTTGTGAGCTACCAGCACGTAGCGAGCTAAATTCTTCACTGCATAGTGAAAAATCTCTCTTGGACACGCCATACTACGATGAACGCTACCGATGAAAACTACTCGCTCCTCGATAACGTTACAATGCACATCCAAGTACCACACTACAAGGTGCTCTTGTTTCTTATGTCCATAGGCTTTTTGGATACTTTGAGCAAAATATCCAGTCCCAGTAACACAAGTTGGCTTTTCTTCCTCACCTTCTGAACGTTTGAAAAGTTCAAGCATTGAAAGAAAGGCAATGGCATCTCTCTGAGTTAATCCATAATTTTTCAATTCCTCGATACTTAACTCACAGACCTTCTTAAATACCTTCTTAGAATCTCCTTGCAATTCAGAATACAAGGTATCAACCTTTTCTGAAGGGATCCAGTGATTCAAAGCCCTTTTGAATAGCTCTCTATCACCAAAGTCCCTAGGATGCCTTACTTTTCTCCTAGTAATTTTTGTCATATTTTTTCTCCTTTACGTGTTAAACCACAAGCCATTCAGCCTGCAGCTGCATAGCGACTGCTGCGGTTGTAGTTACTTTAAAAAGTAAACGTTCTTGTTTATCCCTTGCAACTACAACAGCAACACTACTCTCATATAAAATAGAAATGGTACTTTCTCGAGGTAGTGTTTCTAGTAGGATACTGATTCTATCCATAACTACCTCCTCCTAGGCTGGTGCTACTACCCACATAGAGCGGATAGCTTGCACTTTTCTATTTGTTTCTGCACGGTCTAAGCGACAATCGCTATCAAACTTAGTACCGTAGACTTCTTCGTATACCTCTCGCATACGTTTGCCCAGGTCCTCAATATGAGACAATTGGGCTTTCGAAGCGCGTGCATTGAGGTCAGCCATGTAGCGATTATAGACTTTTCTAAAAATCGCATTCAGTCTGGCATCATCTTCAAGATACCACTTCAGTGAGTAGCTTTTATAGTGCTCTTTTAACCACTTGGCTTTTTCAGTTTTTGTCATTGTTTTTCTCCTCAAAAAAATGGCCCTAGGACCATTTTTTCTTTTCTTGTTGTTAATATCATGCAATAGCATTCGCCTTCATAATTAAGGCTCGACAAATTGCACGACGCTTTTCACGGGGAGCAAAATAGTCCTCGAACTCTTTGTAATAATTTACGTCCTCATTAGTATAAGACTTACATGGACGTTCGTCATCATACACGATTAGCCATACTCTTTCGCCCTCTTGCTTTTCACTCATGGTGTTAATCCCTATAAGTTCAAGCTTTTCAAGGTCTTCAAGAGTCGCATAGCTAATGCTAGTGCGATAGCCGAGATTAATAAGCAGACTATTTATAACACCCATAGGCTTTGTATGAGCCTTGGGTTTTCTTGCTCCCTCTTTATAACAAATGATCTTTATCATTTTTTTCTCCTCCTTTCTCAACTACGAAATAGATGCTGAATCCCTTCTACAAAGAGAATTGGGATCAGAAATATTATTGCTACAACCAACTTAAAAATTAATTTATTTCGAAGTAAGTTACACAAGATAACGTAGCAAAGTATGGCTACAAATCCGATAAACAGCCACTCTGGGAGTGTTTGTTTAAAGAAGGTGTACCAAACTTGTTGTTGTTCAACGTACGTTAAATTCGTGTTGAAAAGTTGTAAAATAGTTTCCATTGTTTTTTCTCCTTAATATAAAAAGGGGTCTTTTGACCACTTTATTACTATTGTTGTTGTGCCTGCTGACGTTGTTTAGAAACAAAATCAGACAAAGCTTTGAGTTGAACAGTCAACCCTTGACTTTCTCCGATCTGAGACCACTCAAGCAACTGGCTTTCTGTTGCTCCAAGAGACAATGCAGCTTCTTCACCACGAGCAACCATTTGAATCAGTTGTTCATCGTTACAAGCATTTGCTTTTGTCCCTTTTGGCTGAGTAGCTGTTTCACTCGTTTGTGAAGATGACTCAGCTTCACTAGTTGCTCGTGATACACTATCACTTGCAACTTTGTTAGCTGATGTAACCTCACTAAGTGATGTCTGTTCACTACTACTCAAAGAAGTAGTGAGCGACGCTGACTGAGTAGTCTTTCCATAGCGGGCACCTGTTGGCTTACGAGATGTTCTCGCTTGGGCATTTGATTGATAATTATGGTTATTATCATAATTACCAGTCTGTTGAGCTGATTGCGAATGATATGGCACATTGTCCATATCTAATTCCTCGCTATCAGCCTCAATACCCAGCAAGGTTTTCACCTCGTAGCGTCGCAAATAGGTTACTTGAGCTCCTAGATTCTTTATGTCATTGACATTATAGAATACCGGAACCGACTCAATGTCGTAAGAAACACCACTTTCATGAAGTAGTGTCGTCACGACTTTGACACCGTTAGCATTCCCAAACGGGATATGTTTGGTTTGCTGAGTCAAAGTTAGACCATACTTATTGAGTGCTGGACGTACAGCCGCTAGGATATCGGATAACGGTGCGAACTTAAAGTCAACGTTCTTAAACGTAACTCTACTTGTTGCCGTTACAGTACTAAACTCAGCTTGAGCCTTGGCCAAAGCTTCATATAGTGGAGCCATAACCTCTGGCTCCGGTTTAGAATGGTCTTTAGCTTGTTCAGCCTTTTGCCATTCTAACTGCATTTCCGCCTTAGCTAAAGCTACTTTAGCTTCAATAAGCTCGGCTACTAAATTTTTTTCATTGGTTGTGTTCAACATAGTTTCAGTCATTGTTTTTCTCCTTAAATGTTAAAAAGTGGCTTTTTTAAACCACTGTGTTCCTGTTTATTGTTGTAAAAATTCTGCCACTGTTTTTGCTGTTGTTAACGACTTATTCGTTAAACAGTAATCACAGTGACCGCATCCTTCGACAGACTTATGTGCTAAAGCATCTTTAAGTACTTCAAGATGCCCATAGAAGATGTCTCTCCCCATTTCAATGATAGTATCATCAATCAGAATTAACTCCTTATCTGGAACAGGTTCTTTTGAAACCGCCATAATATAAGGTGTAAACTCATAACCGTAGGTTTGCTTCAGCAACTCCTGATATACGTACATTTGTAGCGTATACTGATATTCTACAATGTTATAGAGAAGAGACTTCGTATAACGATGAAGTGTCGTCGAATATTTTTCCGACTGAAGACTCTCCATCGTTTTCAGGTCTATGAAATAACCGCCTGAAAGATTCAGACTATCAATTTTGCACTTGAAGGGAATCCCTTCTAACGTACCAGTGATAATCCGTTCTTTCTCCACCATTTCATCATCTGTACCATGATACAAACGATTAAATAGCTCCTCTTTTTCTAAAGCAGCAATCATCTTATCTGCTTGTTTGAAAGAGGCTTTTACCTGGCCAGCGGTTTTCCCTCGTTGACTAATGATTTTATCTTGATTCCTCTCCAAAAAAGCTTCATGAGCTTCTCTAGTCTCAAAATAAGAATGGACATAATTACCAACAAGTAGGCTTTCTGTCTCCGCCTTCTCAGGCCAAAAAAACAAGTCAACAACTTGTTGTCTTAAGGGACATTTGATGTACTCCTTAAAACGAGAAGTGGACATATAATACCTATCTTGGTAGTAATTATCCACTGTCAATGGAGGAAGTAACTCTACTGTCATTTTTTCTCCTTTAAAAACAAAAAGAGCTCAGTATCACTGAACTCTCTACTTTCTTCCTAAGGCCTTAGACCATTTCTAGAAAGGAATATTTTCAAACATAGAAGCATCTAACGGTTCTCCGCCACCAGGAAAGCTCCCTTCTGCAGGTCCAAAATCTGGACTTTGCGAAGAAGTGCTGTTGCTATGGTCACGAGGCTGTAAGTTGTCAAAGTTTGACACATTAACCTCGGTCACATATACTCGCTGACCTTGTTGGTTTTCATAAGAACGAGTTTGCAAACGTCCCTCAACTGTCACAAGATATCCTTTCTTGATCCAGTTTGAGAAACTCTCCGCATATTTACCCCAAATAACTAGAGGGAAAAAGTCGCTTTCTCGCTCCCCATTTTGATTTTTGAAATCACGAGGGCAAGCGATTCGAGCCGTTGCTACCGCCTTGTTCGACGGTGTGTAGCGAAGCTCAGCATCGGCTACAAGACGGCCTGTTAGAATTACCTTATTTAGCATATGTTTTTCTCCTTTCTTAATCCTCTGCTACGACTTCTATGTCGAGGAATACGATTTCCCCTTCATCTAATCCATCAGAAAACTTATGGCTTTTTCCACAAAATTCTTTGTAGCCTTTCTTGGTGAAATGGCTACGTGGGGATAAATAATCGATATACCCCTTAACATGATCATTAGACCATGAATTTTTAGGATTTACCTCCCCAGAAAGAACTAAAGTAGCCCATTCTGAAGCAGAGACCATCATGCCCTCTGCATCAAAGAACGACTTTCTTGTTGCCGTTTTCTGTTTTTTTCGTGCTGCTCTGTAAGTAGAGCTTGTTCTGAAGTGTTTTGGAGAATAGGTATCAACCATTCTCATTTTTTTCGTCATTGATTTTCTCATTGTCTTTCTCCTTTAAAAAACTAACTCGAGATCCATCATCTCGACAATTTCCGCTTCAGGCTCTTGCTGAGAAACATACCTTGATTTACCAAGGTATTCCTTATACCCCCTCTTAGTCCAATGACTACGTGGGGTAACTCTCTCAAGTTTTCCTTTAACATGATCATTAGACCAAGAGGTCTTCGGATCTATGAAACCGCTGATGACACCATCAGCCCACTCACTAGGACTGATGATATAATTCATTTCATCGTAAAATGTTTTACGATATGCGGTTTTCTGTTGTTTTCTTGCAGCTCTATAAGTAGAGCTGGTTTTGAAATAATTTTTCATGTCTTTCTCCTTAAAAATAGTTGTTGTTGTAAAGTGACCTTGGAAAGTCCCGAACACCTGTTCGTAGCCCTCCTCCGTATGCCGACAAGTTAGAGTTGGGAACACCTGTTCCTCACCTCTAATCATCGAGATGTCGCCTTCCTTTTTTGTCTGTCTACCCAAACTCAAAACAAAAAAAGCATAACAAAGAAGCCGGCAAGCCTTGTCTCAAAAACAAGGTTGCGCGTGCCTATGGCAAACCATAGGATAAACTTCTCCGTTATGCTTAGTTGCTAATAACGTTTGTTGTAGCCTTTCAAAGTAAGGAAAGGCAATTATCTCGTACCTGTTATAAGCGTTAAGCCCCTTCTTCTGTCTGATGGCTTAACTGATAGCTAAAAGCGAGTACGCTCCCTTTTAACCCATATAAAACATGGTATGCCTATTGCTGGGACAGAACCAGTAATGACATCTCCTCCTCCATGCTTCCTCTTCTCTTTAGTCACGTGACCAAAGGTTCACCATTTGAGGTGTGGCGAAAAAAAGATATAAATTAAACAATTTATGTCTTTAGTATAGCAAACACATGAAAAAATAGCAACCTAAGAATAAAAGTGACTTACCGTAAAATAAAAAAACACCTAAAAGGTGCATGATATACAGTTTATGTTTTAGTACCATGTCAAATAGAACTGTAACAAAACCATGTACTTTAAAGGTCAACCTTCCTCTAAGTTTTAGTACCATGTCAAATAGAACAGTAACAAAACTGTCTCTGATTCGTCTGATATTAAGACTATGTTTTAGTACCATATCAAATAGAACGGTAACAAAACGTAGCCCATAGCTAAGTCCTATATAAGTA
>NZ_JAPVYF010000044.1:0-8964 GCF_041431705.1 Streptococcus sp. 27098_8_74 | reverse complement strand
GTTAAACTCGCTATCTGTTGGCATAGTGACATTGGCTGTCAAGATACCTGTTGTGGCGTCTTTTGTGACCTTAACTGTCACTTCAGCGTTCATAGTATCGTAGTCAATATCTGTATCTGTGCCTGCCACTTCACGAACAGTGTAGGTATGAGTGCCTTCTTTATCGTATGAAATAGCGTCAAATTGGATCGTGCCGTCTGCCCCATTCTTCTTCGTTTGGAGAACTTGACCGTTTTCAAGCAACTCGAAGCTGAAAGCATCTGCCTCTAGGGCTTTGCCTTCAAGTTTCTTCGTGAACTTGAATTGGGCACTGGTTGCCGCTGGTGTGAAAGCATTATTAAATTCAGTATCTGTTGGAAGAGCCTTGGTCGCTGTAAGGGTATGACCATCTTTCGTGACAGTCACTGTTACCTCTGCCTTCATTGGGTCATAACTCATTCCGGCTTCTGAACCTGCGACTTCTTCTACAGTGTACTTATGCACGCCAACTTCATTATTCTTATAAGTGAGCGCATCGAATGAAACTTTTCCATCGGCTCCATTCTTCTTCGTTTGAAGTACTTTACCAGTCGCATCTTTCAAGACAAAACTGAACTCACCGTCTTTAAGAGTGCGTCCTGCCAAGACTTTACTAAAGTCAAATTGCGCTATCACTGGCGCTACCGCATAGTTGTTAAAAGTCTTGTCATCTGTACCAGTTGCTTCACCACCTGTTGAGGCCATCTCTGTTTTCGCTGTTAACAGACCTGTTTCCTCATCTTTCGATACAGTTACTTTCACCGCAATCGTCATATCATCGTAGTCTACATCTGGTTTATCCCCCTTCACCTCTTTTACTGTGTAGTTGAAAACACCAACATGATCAAATGATAAGTCACTAAAAGTAATTTTCCCATCAGCTTTGTTAGTAACAGTTTCATTAACATTGTTATCACCAATCAGTGTAAAGCTGAAATCCCCCACATTTAGACTACCATTGGATAGGACTTTGTTAAATTCTAGACCTACTTTTACTGGGGAAGGAGTATAGGTGTTATTGAATTCGGTGTCCGTTGGCATAATTGTATGAGCTATGTACGAATTACCATCTTCATCTACTGTGATACTCACTTCTGCTTTCATTGCATCGTAATTAATACCTGCTTCCGTACCTGGCACTTCTTCAACCGTATAGTGATAAACACCAGCATGGTTAAATAACTGTGGAATAAAAGTAATATGGCCAAAACTATCATTTTTTTGTGTATCAACCACATTACCACTTTGGTCAACTAGATTAAAGGTGAACTCACCAGCCGTTAACTTTCTTCCTTCAAGACGTTTTGTAAACGCTAAATCAACCCTTGCTGGTTGTTTTGCCTTTGAAGCTGAACCTGAACCACCTGCTTTAAATGCAAAAGTTGCTTGGTAACTTTGTTCTTCACCAGTGTTGTAAGTGATTTTGATATTATTACCGTGTTTTTCTTGTAACTCCTTATTGGTATTAGGTACATTTTTTAATCGCGTCATATAGCGAACATAAACAAGCTCATTCAATTGCGCTATCTTAAAAGAAAAACCAGTTGGGCTTTCTTTGATATTTTCCAATAATTGAATTGCATTACCTTTGGAAACCCATGGAGTAATTGACTGAACTCTTTCAGCTCTAAGAGCTTTACCGTTCCATAAATCTACATTATCTGAAGGAATAGATGTCGCATGTCCTAAACGCCAAGTTTCTTTCGTTTTAGTATCAAATTCATCCAAAACAGGATCCCCATCTTGAACTAGGACTTGGTCATCTGGAAGCGTATCAATTAGTTGGTAATTTGTCAAAACTTGAGGAGCTACCAAACTACCTGAGTTTAGACGGATAGTCCATCTGATTAGTTCAGGATGACCAGTTACCGCTTCACCATATTTTGTTACCTTTGTTTTTTCTACCGGTACAGGGGCACTCTCCGGACCTACTGTTACTGTAATTTTTCGTCCACTAAAATTGAGTTCTGTTGGAACATTTGGTTTAACATATGATTTCCAACCGGTACTAAAGGTTAAGGTAAATTGTTTTGCAATTTTGTTTTTCTCATAGTAATCTGTAAAAGTAGTTATCACTTTATTACTGATTGAATCTAGAAAAGCATTACCTATTATTTCACCACTAGGACCAGTTACATCATAATGCAAACTTGTAGGAATTCTAATTGCATCGGGAATATCGACAACGATTTTATCATTTTGTTTTATCTCTAATTCATCAGGTAGTTCCATATGAATGACTGTTTCCGCAGGAGCATATAGACTGTTCCCATTTGGAAAAATGACTTCAACATTAGGATTTTTCACAGTAATTGTGTCACCTGTTTTGGAAAAGGTTGTTTTACTTTCTTCAGTTGATGAGGTAGCTTCCCTTTTAGCTCTGCGTCGTTCATTTGAAGGGTGGTTATCAACTTTCTCTTCTTCAATCACTTGCGAAGAATTTGTTGTTACCGGTTCCGAAGGTACTGAATTCAACTCCTTTATTTGAACACCTTCTTCATTTTTGGCCACCGGAGTATTTTGTTGAATGTCATTTACTTCTACTTTAGCATTATCATTAGTATTAGTAGGTGCTACTGTTGCGTTATTTTGTTGACCTTCATTAGACGCTATTTTAGAGACGTTATTCTGTTCAACGCTACTTTCTTGAACACTGTTAACTTGGTTTTCATTCAATTTCGCCGTAAAAGAAGATTGAACCTCAGTGGTAGCGCTTACTTCATCTGCCTGAACACTGGTTGCTCCCATCACAAAAATGGCTGTTCCCAGAAGCACAGAAGCAACACCAAAGTTAAACTTCCTGATTGAGAAACGTTGTGATTCTTTTTTTCCCATAATACAAATTTCCTTTTAATATAATCTTAACACCTAAATTCTAGCACTTTTAACTTTTCTGTCAATGGAATATTCTGAATTATTTATAATTTTTACACTTATTTTCTTTATGTGAAATATATTATAATAAACCATTAATTCTAAAGCCATATATATGGATATTATTAACATTATTTTTTCTTATAATATAATTTTAAACACATATATTAGAGATCCGGAAGTAGGAATAAGAATGATAAGGTTTTACAATCTAAATTTTACTCTGGAATCTAATCATTTTTTATAGCAAACTAGTATGAAGAGTTAAAATAGCAATACTCTTCTCTAGATTTTAAATAGAGTTTAACTTTTTTCTTTCCCTAAACCCTTTGAAAATATACGAATTTTGACATAAGAAAAAACGCAAGAGTAGCTCCTACGTTTTTCTGCAATAATATTCCACAGTTTACCCATCTACCTTGGGAGATGATGATACATAGATAAACTATCTAAGAAGTAATATAGCACAATATAATTTAAATGACAATCGTCATACAATCTAATTCTATTATTTTCTCGTATGCATAGTAATTATTTGGCCACTTAAATTTAATTATCAATTCGTCATCAGAATCTAAAATGCTGTTAGATTACTAAATATGAACAGCTTTGAGGCATCCCTAATTACAATTTTACTTGTCTCAGAAAAATTTTAGCTTAATCTGAAATGTTATCTTACCTCAGTTGAGAATTTGACTTTTAACAAAACTTGTTGCAAAATTCTAATCACACTGTTATAATCTCAGTAGTAGACACATACATCAAACTATGAATTAATCTTCCCTTTGTCTCTAATTAGCTTCTATCATAGAGACTTCACTCTAACATTCTTACTTACATAATACTCCTGTATGAACGTCTACTGCTAACTAGGGTTCCCCCCTAGTTTTTATTTTGTTCTAAACAAATATCTTGCCTGTAAGCTGGTACACTAGACTTAAACCAACTCACTTTAAATACTGGAAAAACTATTAGATAATCAGCATATCTCTAAAGAAATCAGAGAAAAGGACCATAGGAAACAAATAGTTGGACAAGATGAACGACCAACCAAAAGACTCAGTGTTTATGCTAGAGCCGACGCACATGGATTTGAACTATCAGAGGTTCCAGTTGACTGCCTTGACTACCCTGTTCCTATTCCGGTACATGATATTGCGTTTAAGGTTGTTGGTGATTCCTTGGAACCTAGTTTCTTCAATGATGAAGTAATGTTTGTCATGAAAGACTCTGTCCTTCGAGCCGGTGATATTTGCATCGTACAGCTAAAGTGTCAGTACCACGTAATGAAGGTGAGTCAAAATAGAGATAATGGTGACATTCTTCTAAACTCACTAAATTCTAGCGAGGTACCAAATACCCTTTCTGAAAAGGACGACTTCACCATCTTTGGTAAGGTTGTACTTATGTAGCTTTGGTTTTATTGCGATTATATTTATTGCTCAATGAACAACAAAAAGACTAACCTATGGTTAATCTCAGACTAAAAAAGAAGCTCTCGGAAGTTTTTCTTCTAAGAGCTTCTTTTGCATTATAAGAATAAAAAGTTTCTGTTCTATTCGGCTTTACCAGTGAAATTATAAACATAATTTGCTGATTAAAGAATATTCTTTTCGTTTATCAAGAAAAGATGACATTATAATAGACACAGCCACTAAGACTATTGAAGCAATAAAGAAAAGAGTTAATGTAAAATTTGCTTGTAACTTAAATCTTCTGGAAAGTAAAATGAATGAATTTAAAAAATAAAACAGGGGTCGGCGTATGCTGATCCACCGTTTTTATTTATTCTATTTATATCTCTAAAATGGTACTAGACTACGAATTTTTATACTGGTAGAGCGATTTTGAGCGTTTTTCAGATTCACAGATTGATAAGGATAAACAAGAAAAGCTTACAACCGCAATGGTTTTTGGGATTTTTCTTATGTTTTACTATTTTCCGAAAAAAAAGAACAATTTTTCGGAAAGTCATTTATTTATCAAAATATGGAAAGACCCGTGATTGTAACTCTTTTAAGAGGAGAGCATATTCTTCAAGCTGGCTAGGTGTATATTTCTTAATGACCCAATAATCACGTGAATATTTTTTGTCAGTAAAATCATTTCTCCAAATTTCTTTTAGACCATCTGGAGCTAAATCAATTGTAGTCGCACCTTGTCCAATCTTTTCAAGCGCTTCTTCCGTTGCTTCTTTTGTCCAAGTATCACGAACGTGATAACGCCAAGCAGTTTGACCACAATCCGAAAATATTGAGACTTGTAATTCTCCAACCTCTTTGAGTAGTTGTTCTTTTGTTGTCATGGTAAATTACCTATAGGTTGAAAACCTGTCCTTTCTAAATATTTTATACTACTAGTATAAGGCTTTTGAATATAAAAAACTAACCAAATTGTTAATAATTTAAAATTAAAAAACCTTGTTTTGTAACGCTTTTTAGCATAAAATATAATGAAAACTAACCAAATTGGAGACTTTATGGAACTTACATTTGATTTGAATAGAATAGTAAGCGGAGATATTAGGGTATTAGTTCCATCTGATTACTTGAAATTACATAACGACCCCACAAGAAAAAATTGGGAACTTTTTTTTAAGCCACATCAATTAGAAAAAGTGTTCCATTCATCTTTCTCTGTTACCTCATCGCAATTACGGAAATTTTTGAAGGATACATTTGGCATTCCATTTAAAGTGGAGGATACGGGAAATAATTCAAACCGAAATAGATTAAACGAAATGATAAAAGAAGTAGCTCCTACACATAGAGGAAAAACAACTACGTTAAATTTCTACCAATATCGAAAACTAATTCTATCTGATAAATTTAACCGATTCATATTGAGTAAACACAATGAATGGGTAGTAGACGACCAAGTGAAAATGTACAATGAAATAATGTACCTACAAGTCAATAAATTCAAAGAATCAGCCTTATACCAAGAACAAAAAAAGAAAGACATTATATACTATGCCAATGCTTTATCCCTAATAGAGGGATTTGACCAAGTTCTAAAAGAATATTACTCTATGTTCTTAGACCTATGTCATAATCAAGAAGTCTACTATGGAGACATCTACGCACCAGATGAAGTAAAACAAATGCTAGATATTATTTCTTATCGTTTTAGACAAAAATCTCCATTAGTTTACAAGTTTGATTCTCATGATGATGTGTACAGTACAGATAAAAATAAGATTATTGAATGGTTTTTGCAAGATGTCGACAGATGGGCAAATGATGAAATAAAATAGGCGATACTGATCGCCTATTTTTCTTATTAAAAATTGTAGTCATCCTCAAACTTATACTAAAGTATAGCAAAAAACACCCTATTTTCTAGTTTACCAGATTTCAACAGGAAAGTTTTCTTGTGTCTCATTTTATGGGTGCAGTGCCATGAATCTAAGAGATTTTTTTATACCATTTATAGCTATTTTGCTATCCAACCTATGGCATCGATAGGTGGATTCAAAAATTTTTAACTTGTTATATATTATCTGTTTTCTATTGATTTTATGTGTTGTTCTCGTTTAAGGAGTGAATTAGGTTTAAACCCAAATCTTTTTTCTATTCTAGCTTTTTCTTGATAGCTAAAGGAATGCCGTGATACATGATTAACAACCATTAAATTCAATATGGTACGAGCTACGTGTGACATATTTTTATTATTTCTATCATTTAAGATAGATTTTTCCGAGAATTGTTTTTCATATTGTAGTTCTAATCCCCTTTTTATTAATATATAGCTAGGATTAATATTGCTATTTTCCACCATTTCTGAAAAATAATAAGAAATAGGTTCTGAACCAATTGATGAAACAGTTTTCATAATTAGTGAATATATAGTAGCAAAATTCATACTCACAAGTATGTCATGAATATCTTTTCTTAGTTTATCCTCATTTAGGTTTTCTGTATCAACTTCTTTTGAAATAAAGTTCTCTAGAAAAAGTATAAAATCTTTATCGGAGACAATCTGAATAAAAGAGTTAAGAAGTCTTAAATTAGCATCAACTGTATTTTTTAGTATTTTATTAAATTCTTTGTTTTTTATTGACCCGTATCTGTTCTTAAGAATTACTCCAATTACTTCTACAGTTTGAATTGCATTTCTAACTTGATTTTGTCTATGAGCTTGTTTTTTTTCAATTATCTCTGAGTTATCTCTTTCTGAGTATGTATTTTCCTCTAATCTGTCTCGATGCTTCAATTCGGATTTTCGTTTTTCGTCGAAGTTCTCTATCCTGTAATCAATATTATTAGATAAGTCATTAACTTGTTTATCAAAATCACCCAACTCTACAGAATCAAGTGTTGCTTCTGTATAATCACTAAATGTATTCTCTAAGCTAGAGTTTAACATTTCTATTAATCGTTGATCTTTACAATGATGCGCTAGAAAAATACTTATGTGGCCATTCTGTTCTAAGTCCAGATTCAAAATAATGTCTTTTATGTCATCAAGATGTTCATTAAAGTTATCAGATAGATATTGCCCTAAAAAGTAATAATATAGATACTCATAGCAAAAACTATAGTTAGAAGAGTTGCTTTTTTTCAACAATCCAGTTTTCATTAGTAAACTTAGATACTCTTCTAGGTCAAAGATTTTATAATCATTTTGATAATCTTCTAAAAATAAATTGAATTCCTTATTTGATACTTCTAAGACTTCTTTTTTAAAAAGATACATAGAAAAATAAGACAAAAAGTTTATATAAGACACAATCCGATCATTACTTATTCCACAATTTTGAAAAGCTAACTGAATTAGTAAATTATAACAATGACCGTGTGAAGATATAGGAGTATCAAATCTATTGTTAACATCAATTGAAGAACCTAGGATAATTAAAATATACAGAGGAAATGCGGGGATAATACCATTCTTATATCCTCTATCTAAACCCAAACTGATATCAATAAGATTTGAATTCTCATCAATTTTCTTTAATTTATCATTTGTGTTTAAATCCCTATAGAGTGATTTTGATTCTATAAACTTTGTTATAAGCTCATTTCTTAAAGAAGGTTTGAAAGGTTGTATTGTGAATCTTGTTACTGTGAAGTCATTCGAACTAATATCATAAATATCATCAACAAACATAATTAATCCTGCGTACTTGTCAATTTTTTTAACAGTATTTTGTAATTTTGTCGAAAGTTTATGAAAATCATCAATTATAACAACTATATTTTCTGCTTTATTTTTATGGATAGTTTTATATGTTGAAATATATTTGTTGCGAACTGCCTTTTCTATATTTTGAGAATTAATCTCTTTACTTTCTAAATAGATAGGTTGAAAACCGTCACTATATATATCTAAAAATAATTTTTTTGCAAAAGATGTTTTTCCACTTTGTCTATCGCCTACTATAAAAAATTTATCTAAATAATATTTACTATTCAGTAACTTTTCTGCTGAAAGATAACTTATATTTTCTTTTCTATCTATTCTTAGTTCTGGATAAGTATACAAATCTGAAAGCTTTAATGTGGAATTAAGAACATTAGAAATTAAACCAATCGAATCAAGTTGCGAATGAACT
This sequence comes from Streptococcus sp. 27098_8_74, assembly GCF_041431705.1. NCBI lineage: Bacteria > Bacillati > Bacillota > Bacilli > Lactobacillales > Streptococcaceae > Streptococcus > Streptococcus sp. 27098_8_74. Next base: position 515 of record NZ_JAPVYF010000044.1, on the reverse strand, counting down.
TCTTCTTTTAATTTATCTTGAGGCCAGAGCTCTTCTTTTGAGAGCTTTTCAGATAATCTTATAAAAAGAGAATTTAATTGTTCGGATGAATCAAACGACATTTCCTCAAATTCTTTACAGAAAGATTCGTAAGGTAATGTACCAAATTTGTAAGGCAAATCATCTGTTGAGATTTTGATAGGTATTACTTTATCTAAGAATTTATGTTCTGTTATTTCTTTTATTTCGAAACTCACACCCGAATCGTCTATTTCAGATTTTTCTAAATACGCCTTGTCACAAATAGATAAAATAACATCGCAATTTCTAATATTTTCAATCATGAATTGATTTAAAGTATTTTTGTTAACAGTATTATCATCATAAATAACTTCTAAATTTTTTTCTTCTAGTTCGAGCTCAAGTTTACGTATAAAGTCTAATTGTCTCTGACTATAATTCTCATCATCTGACCAGGCATGTGCAATAAAAATTTTACTCATTTCATTCCCCTTTTGATAAAGTTCTTTATTTTA
>NZ_JAPVYF010000043.1:0-9097 GCF_041431705.1 Streptococcus sp. 27098_8_74 | reverse complement strand
ACGCACCCTCATAAACTAACTCATAACCATTGTCTTTCAACCAATCGTGTTCTGAATCGGTATCTACTGGAGAACCAGATTCTTTAGCACCACCGTCAACAAGGGCATAGTATAGAGCAGATGAATGGTCATAGCTATCTGGCCCAGTACGAGCATCACGAGAATACTTGACCTTCCCTAGCTTATCCTTATACCACTTGATAGCCTTATCAGTATCAATAGACTTCTTGTCTTTATCACTGTCTTTTTTGCTATCCTTGTTGCTAGAGTCACTTGATGAACTGCTTGAACTGCTATCGTTATCATCGTCTTCGTTGTCGCTATCTTCTTCATCGTCGTCACCGTCATCATCATCTGAACTTTGACTACTTGACGAGGAGTTATTGGAAGAAGCTCCACCACCAAACGCCTTTTGGAACTTGGCATCATCGTACTTATATTTACTTGCTTCGAAGACTTCCGCAAACTTCCTTGCATCCGCCTTCTTCTGGTCTGGTTTGACATAAGCCATATTACCTCGTTCGTAGGCATTCCATGACATAGCAGTTTCATCGATATTGGTTTGTTTCGCAAACTCCTGGAATGACCAGTTATGGCCAGATTCGTCATAGGCTGGGTTCCAGTCACCTTTTGAGATGGCATCGATAACGAAGGCAACCATCTTATCAGCATCTTCCCAATCAGGACTATTAAGAGGTGCATATTTCGTGTAGGGGTCAAACTGGAAGATTCCACCACCACCAAGTGTGTTAGATGTCCCACCTGTCGTTGGAACAGCTCCCTTAGAAATGGAGTCATTGATACCACCACCATAATGCCCTTGGGCACGTCCAATGATGTCATAGCTCCCTTCAGAGTTTGCCCAACCAACAGCACCTGCTGCAGATTCCCCAGACAGTCCCGCATTCACAAAAGCCATAAATACTTTGTGGGCATTTTCATAGGCTTTTGTCCCTTTTGTAAAGGGATCAGAGTCGCCTGCAGATGATGAGTCAGTTTTAGTAGAAGTCGATTGAGGCTTAGAGCCATCATCGTCTTCTTCATCATCGTCTTCTTCATCGCCATCTTTTTGGTAGGTTACACATTGGGCGTTAGTCTTGCTACCTTTCCCACCGGAAGTACTAATTGTCCCCATTAAACCAGTGATAATTGCAATTAAGATAACCGCAAAAGTTAAAATAGTTCCTATAATAATGGTTGTCTTCACTCCAAAAATCGTTAGAAGAACACGAGCAGCTTTATCACCTATTCGTTTCAAATATCTTAGTCACCCCCTTAATGAAGTAGTGCGGTTAGCCAATACCAACCAAATACAAGTAAAAGTCCTAGGGCAAGAAAGATACTTTGTTTAATGAATTTTCGATTTCGTTTTTGTTGTTGCTTTCGCATCCAAAATGAATCTTCATCTGAGTAATAGTCTTTGTGACGTTCCACTTGCAAATTATAATAGTCTGTCACATCCTCCTTGACACTGGATAACCTTTCTTTCCCACGCGCAATGAGACCTTGTTTTTTCTCTTGTTCACGTGAGATACTGTCTTCACCAAAACCGCCATAGTAGGTATCGTAAAACGCTGAATAATCTACTTGCTCTTCGAGGCTTTCCGGATAGACTTGGTCTTGATAACCATTAAGAGAATCTAGTTCTAGCTCACGTTGAATATACTGACCATCTCGTTTAAAACGATAAGATACCATATATTAAAACCTCCTTAAGCCAATAATTGGCATTTTTTGTGGAGCAATATAGAGTTTATCTGTTACTGTTACCTTAGAAAAAGGTACACCTTTAATTCTGAAAGTACGGTGTAACTCTTTAACAACGAGACCAGCTTTATAATCTTTTTCCGTCACTTCTTCCTTATAGAGTTCTTCATAAGCTGACACCTGAATCAAGTCTAGGAGACGATAAGCAGATTGATAAGCATAATAATTACTTCGATTAGCCAATCTCTTTTCAAAAAGAGGTGAATATTCCTTTGAGAAAAATGATACGATCTTAACAGCACGTTTTCTATGGTTATATTCTAGTTTGGTCATAACCCATGCAAGCCCCCAAGTCACTAGTGTGATAAAACCCCAGGTATTCATCAAACAGATTGGAAGAAGACTAAACATAAGGATACGCTTTGCTTTCTTGATACGTTCACGTCTCTTACCAGTAAGTAGCTGATAAATGGCTACAATCAAGGCACAGAACACATATGGTGTATAGGCAATAGCCATAAAATGAATACCGTAAGCAAATAAAAGTGTCTGATAGAGCATGAGATAGCTATAAAAACCAACCAAACCAAGAACTAAACTAATAATGAAGGAAACTATCCTAAAGAAACGTAGTGTCTTAATGTCATAAGCTATATTGTTAACCCATAGTGACATTTGCATTAGTGTGGTCATTGATTAATTTTCCTCCTCTGGTGCTTCTTCTGTTTCAAATATTCTCGACTCAAATCGAGCTGGTTCTTGGTAGATAATCATGGCTGAGTACTCATCCACTTGCTGACTTCCAAATAAGCCACATAAACTACTTAAAAGATGTGTTTTTCGCATCTGATAAGTAATATCAACAACACGACAGGTCTTTTTGTAAGCCAAGATCTCTAAGTAATCATTTACAATTCTTTCCAAATCATGCGGATTATCCTCTGTCAGAATTTTAGTTTGTAGTTGGAATGCCTCATCAGAATATGGTTGCTGTAGGTTCATTGTATTTCCCCCTTTCACCATTTCTAAGGTAAGAATGCATAGCGAACATGTTCATCATACGGATACTTCCCATAAGACCTATTATCCGCTAGTTGATGGTTGAAGACTAAGTTCTTGACAGAAGCAATATTTAGGAAGAAATCACCATCTCTTAAATATTTAAGTGACGAAAGTTCACTCTCGGTCATTTCCCCTTGTAAAGCATCTGCTAGACGAGGGATAGTCAAATCACCTAATTGAGAAAAGACACGATACGTCATCATAGAGAAAATCGCGCGTGTCGCTAAAACGTAGTCCACTGCGTCCGTAGAGTTTGCATTCAAAAGAATGTTATCTAATGAACTCATTTCCATAATAAATGCGGAATAGTTACTACTTACATTCTCAATCAAATCCTTTAAAAAGTTAAGAGACTCTGAGTAACGATAATTAAAGAGCTTATGTGCTCCGTTAATGGTAATAATGCTATGAGGTCGTTGGCTCTTATCACCCCCGATAATCCCTCTACGGAAATACTCAGATACCCTTCTACCATTTGCTACAGCGTATGATGAAATGATAGATAACACTTGGTAAAGCTGAATATTAAGAAGTTCAGTATCTTGAATCCCAGAGAGGTCAAAGGTCACAACTTGTTCATTTGAGAAATCTTCAAACTGTGAGGTCGCATTTAAGAAGCGATAATCCCCCAAGAGACCAGAGAAAGCATTATACAGGCTGTCATAACTTTCAGCATCAATTTTATTCCCCTCTGCGAGTTTATCCTCTTTAAGCTTGTTTAAGCGTTCTACCCAATGAGATAGAGTCGGATAATCTTCTGGAATAACATTCGTAATCGTTAAGTCTTCTTGGTCCATGACTTCTGCATTACGGTTCCACAGACTACGGTCTTCATAAAAGTCGTTTAAAGCAGACGACAAATTATTGAGGTCAGAATTCTTTAACCCTGGATCAAGAATTTGAGCCAAAGCACGTAGTTTATTACGGTGGGCATAGAAAGATTGAACCTGGTCAGTTGTTTCTCCATCTGCAGAGGAAGCCGTCGCAATAATTTGCATGAGGTTAATATGATTTCGATTATTAGTACCAGACATCTTAACATATCGACCACCTTGAAGTTCCGTAAGTTCTTTTAAGTTACCAGTAAGGTCAATATTAAAAATGGTATGGCCTTTAGCAAAATAGGTATCAATCAAATTACCTAACAGTTTCATTTTCCCGTTTCCTGCTCCGGCAATCAGCATTGATGGAATTTTACGTTCCCTATCTTCATGCAAAAGGTCAAAGTTAACCACACCACCAGTACGTGTTTCTCCCAAGTAAACACCATAGGTATCCATTAAGTTTGTATGGTTAAAAGGATAGCCAGCACCTAAATCCCAAACGGATGCTGCTTGCCCTTTTCGACGTAGTGGGGTGTCTTCCAAACGAGAAGCTGGGATAAAGGCTGTATGATATTCGACGTCTTGCATGCCATCTGAAGAAGAGATAGAATACTGATTCAACTGTTGCTTGAGGTCAGCTTCTCGTTCTACCAGTTGATCCAATGTGTTTGCAGCTAATAAAAAGCGCGTATGAATTTTTTTAGAAGGAACATTATTACCAAGTTTTTCGCGATAGTCTAACAAAGAACTAATACGCATCTTATCATCTGCATCTTGTGCAGCCTTTGTGTTTTGCGTTGCTAACATATTAGAGATAGCTTTTGAGGCCAATTCTGACATTTCGCTATTTGACGCATGTTCTAAAGACATAAAGCTGATAACATTATCAACAAGCATTAAATCGCTCATCCAGAAGTCAGGTAAACCGTGTTCTGGGTATCGGTCATATGGAACATGAGCAATCTTATAATAACCGTTTGCTTGTCTCCAATATCTATCATCATATTTAAAATCTGGAATATCACTTTGAATCCTACTAATAAGATTGAGGTCATAACCCTCTCGAATATATTTCTTGATTTTTCGTGAACTTAAATCCATGTAAACTCCTTCTAATACTGGTTAGGCGAAACATTCAGTGAATCATTAAAGTTGTAATATTGAGTCAACAACTCTTCCTTCTTTTCAACAGATACAACTTTTGGGCTAAATCCGTGGTTTGAGGCAATCGTTAGTGTGGTACGTGTATTGGAATCAATTTCAGCCAAAGTATCTCCAAACACCCAAATAAAGAACTCGATATTTTGTTGATTGATCGCAATGACTTGTTGGACGAGATATTTTGTTTTCAAAATATCTTCTCTTTGTCTAAGCTGATAAACTAGTCTCTCTTTATGTGAAATCGTATCAATGTCATCACCATCATTAACAATCAATTCTGGAGCGTTCTGTTCTTGTTTGACTTCATCTAGCAGACGTAGCAATTCGTTAGATTGACTTGAGACATCTGTTGGCAATTTTGTTGTCTGGATCATCATGTCAAAGGCAGTCCCAGACAGAAAAAGAGTGAATCCTACTTTAATAGCTGCTTGTTCTTCGTTAGACATCGCTTGAATATCTTGCCCAAACACCTCAAAAATCTGCACATATCCTGAATAGCCATTAGCTAATCGTATCGGTTGATTAGGATAGCCATATAGGATAGACTTCACATCAGTTATCGCAACAGTGTCTAAAAAATCTTTACGTTTCTTCTTATTAAGTGGAACATACACAAATTCCTCTCCGGCACGTTCACCAAGGTCGATACTTTCATATTGTGTTTGTTTTTCCTTCTTCTTAGCTTGTTTACTTTTACGTGCCTCTTCTTTTTCTTGTTTCTTAAGTTCTTTATTTCGTTTTCTAAGTTCTTTTTTTGTCAATACTGGTTCTTCAATTAAACCTGGCATATCATTTCCTCCATAAACATTATTCTTCCCTATTCTACAAAACACTATAGGGTGTTCGTAACCCAGTGACACCTATTAGCTACTCATACTTCTCCATGATTTTGACTATTTACTTCCATTTAGGGCTCTCTGTCCTTGTCTAGCTACTTAAAAACTGTTACAATCAAATAAATACAAACGCAATAATCTTTTTTAGGAGGGTTTTAGGATGCTAGACTTTTTACAAGATTTTTATTTTTCACTTTATATAAGCACTTGGACCTCGTTTAAATGGTTACTTTTTTCAGTCCTGATTGGTATCGCTTGCTTCTTGCTTACGCTTCTTTTTTCTACGATAAGTGAGGCGGCAGAAACGATTTGGTTTAAATTTTCTTTGTCTCTAACTGGAATATTTGCTCTGTTTTGTTTATTCATGACACTTCACGGCATCATCCACTCAATAGGAATCCTAGTAGGTGCTGTTTCTAGTTTCTTTTTCCCAGTATTTGGCTTATTCATTATCTGTGGAATTATCCTATTCATCATCAGTCTTTTTAATCCATTCTTCCTCTTCTTCTTAGTTAAGAAATAAAAAACAAGCCATATTAAAGGCTTGTTTTTTTGAGACTATTATCACAACTCACCGTCTTCTCCAGCATCAAATTTCTGGAATCGACTATCACTATCTAAGCTATTTTTCTTTGGTAAGCTTTGAGTCGGAGGAGTAATGTTTGAAGTATCCCCCTTTGGAGTAATTCTTCCTGCTCCACCAGTACTATTTAAGATTTTATCTCTAACATTATCTCTAGAGCTTGTGTAGCCTTTCCCGAAACTGCTTGAGAAGTCTCTCTTAACGGATTGACCAGCATTCCTGAATTCATTTCCGACAACTTCTTTACCAGATTTAACAGTCTCTTTGAATCTTCTAGACACATTGCGTCCAGTTGCACTCACTGACTGACCAACAATCTCTCTATACTTAAGACCATGAGCTCTTCTATCTGCCATTGCATTCCAAGTACCTGCTACAGTACCAGCAGTAGCACCAGCAGCAGTTAAGGCACCTCGTCGGATATTGTTTGCAGTTGCTCCTACTGCACCTCCAGCATCCCTAAGACCGTTGATACCACTACCAACGCTATTCTTGAGGTGATTAAAGCCACTTTGATTTCGTCTGCCAGTAGTTGGATTATACCTACCTACAGCGAAGTTTCTAGCACCACCACCCATTTTACTAGCAGCCATAGCACCAACAGCCATTGTAGCGACTCCAGCCTTAGTTCCACTTGAAAGGTTAGTATCAATACCTATCCAGCGTTCCAAAACTTTTGAGCCTTGAGAAACCGCAAGATAAACACCAAGATAAACCGCAATTGTCGCAATAGCATGTTGGAATGGATCCAATCCGTCATAGAAACTTCCACCCAGAGTTTTCTTAGCAGCAGCAGACGCTCCTGAACCTAGATTGAGTTTCACTTCGCTATAAGTAATTAAGAACCATTGAGCTACTTTAACGAATAGTAGTTGGAACCAGATGGCAGCAATTCCTGTCATAACTTCCTGCCAAACTTCCAAGATTCTCATACTATTTCCAACTGCTGCATAAGAAACAAGTGGTGAAATAATTACTGTTATAAGCGTTTTGAAAATTACTCGTACCGTAGTTACTAGCAATCCGACAAGAAGAAGCAAAAGAATAATTTGCTGAGTTATCAGAGCTATCCAATCAACCTTATAGCGAGCATAAGTTGGTAAGAAAGCAGTATTATCAAAACCAAGGAAATAACCTGATTTTGAAGTAGTGACTCGTGCATAGGCTATCTTACCATCTGCATAACGAATAGTGTTAAGCGTGGACCTCATTACATCAGAGAATCCATTGTAAGGTGATTTTGCCTGATTATCTTTCCACTCAGATTCCTCTTTCCAACCAGTAAAAAATATTTTACTGGTTTGAAGAAGAGCAGTTATTGGATTAGATAAGGCTATACCATTTTTTACTTGTTGCCCCCAATCAACCGAACCGTCTTCTCGCACTCCTACGAACTTAGCTATTGAGGATACTCGTCCTTCACGTCCAGAATAATACTGCAACATAGCCTTATTGGTTGGTCCATAGGTTTCAGTAAAATTGGTGAACCAAATATTACCATCTGAAATGGTATTCCAGTTTTTATCACCCGCTATAAAATGAGTATCTTCATTATAGCCTAACTTATCTGTATCAAAATCCATTGCATACAGCATTTCGAGGTCAACCGTATTGCTCCTAAATGGGGTTACAGAAAGCGAAACACTTTGACCACTGCCAGTTATGTCATAATAGGCTAGTCCCACGGTATCCTTTGCTATAGCACTACCAAATTTTGAAGCAAACACCGGAAGTGCAGTTACAGAAAATGTTACCAGCATAATATGATTGAAGAATTCTCGGTACCTGAAAGGTGCTCCTGCCATAGCCATTATAAGACGAATGAGCGTTACCAGAACAAATAAGGCAATGCCAACGATTTGAAGCCACTTATAAACCTGCCCAACAAAGCTATCGGACTGACTAATATAGTCAAACATCCCGAATAACTTAAACATGTTGAGGTATGCTTTCTCAATCGCATAACTAAAACTATAGATACCTTTTGAAAGCATCTCGGGAATAAAGCCAAAGGCTATAAATACCCCAGTTGTTGGATGTAGGTATTGGTCCCATTGTGCATAAAAGGATGCCAATAATAGTTCCTTGTCTTTGTCACCTCCCCAACCTTTAGAACCAACTTCATTAGGCCAATCTTTAGATTGAGAGATCATATCTGACAGGGATGGCCAGACCTTCCCTTGTTCAATCTCAATTGTTGCTTCTGCACCCATAGGTTATCCCTCCTTGTTTTCAGTTTTTTCAGCTGAAGTTTCAGTAGAAGGAGATGTTGGAGTTGCAAATGCTGTTGTTGTCGGTTCAGTTGTAACCACCCAACCTTGAGTAGCTGATGGTTTTTTCTTAACATTGAAAGTAACTCGACGAACTGTCGTTTTTTGAGCCTCATCCGTTGTACCAACAACGTATGTAACCTCATAGGTATCTTTCTCATTCTTAACAAGTTCAACTTTCTCTAACATTGTGCTAGAAACAGTCGCTACCTCTGGGTTAGTAAATTTAGCGTCGTTATTATCCAAGTAAGCCTTAAGCTTATCCTTGTCTCCTGAATAATAGTATGACAAGAAATAGCGAGCCATGACATCAATTTCATGTTCATGATCTTGTATCATTGTAAGACGCTCAACTTTATCTGTTGTGGCCACAAGCTCTTTCTTGACGCGCGTGAAATTACTATTATAGACCATTAGCATCAACAATAAGAACACTGACAACGTACAAGAGACAATGGCCAAAATCAATGGCAACTTACTTGGTGGTCCTACTTCTTCATCTTCATACACTCTGCCTGTTTTCTCCTTCCGTTTCTTGGCTCCAGCGACTGACTGTTTATGCTTATCCTTGTTTGACATAAGACGATTTGGAAGTTCTCCTTCAATCGTTCCTGGTTTTGGATAAGGTGGCATATCAACAGGAGACAAGCCTAA
>NZ_JAPVYF010000042.1:0-9340 GCF_041431705.1 Streptococcus sp. 27098_8_74 | reverse complement strand
TCACACGACCAACTACGGGAGTCCCTAGTATTGAAGGACAACCTCAGATTACCCCTTTTGTTATTACGAAAGATTATAAGGAACTCGTTACCCCACTCATCGAAGAAGCGCACCGTGATAAACGTTTTGAGAAAACAACTTATGAAGGGATCTCCAACTTTTTCAGTGGTCCAATGGGGTTACTTCCATGTTATGCTGAAAGTTTAGGCTTGTCTCCTGTTGATATGCCACCTTATCCAAAACCAGGAACGATTGAAGGAGAACTTCCAAATCGTCTTATGTCAAACAAGGATAAGCATAAACAGTCAGTCGCTGGAGCCAAGAAACGGAAGGAGAAAACAGGCAGAGTGTATGAAGATGAAGAAGTAGGACCACCAAGTAAGTTGCCATTGATTTTGGCCATTGGCTCTTGTACGTTATCGGTGTTCTTATTGTTGATGCTAATGGTCTATAATAGCAATTTCACGCGCGTGAAGAAAGAACTTGTGGCCACAACAGATAAAGTTGAGCGTCTTACAATGATACAAGATCATGAACATGAGATTGATGTCATGGCTCGTTATTTCTTGTCATACTATTATTCAGGAGACAAGGATAAGCTTAAGGCTTACTTGGATAATAACGACGCTAAATTTACTAACCCAGAGGTAGCAACTGTTTCTAGCACAATGTTGGAGAAAGTTGAACTCGTTAAGAATGAGAAGGATACCTATGAGGTTACATACGTTGTTGGTACAACGGATGAGGCTCAAAAAACGACAGTTCGTCGTGTTACTTTCAATGTTAAGAAAAAACCATCAGCTACTCAAGGTTGGGTAGTTACATCTGAACCGACAACAACAGCATTTGCAACTCCAACATCTCCTTCTACTGAAACTTCAGCTGAAAAAACTGAAAACAAGGAGGGATAACCTATGGGTGCAGAAGCAACAATTGAGATTGAACAAGGGAAGGTCTGGCCATCCCTATCAGATATGATCTCTCAATCGAAAGATTGGCCTAATGAAGTTGGTTCTAAAGGTTGGGGAGGTGACAAAGATAAAGAGCTCTTATTGGCATCCTTTTATGCACAGTGGGACCAATACCTCCACCCAACAACTGGGGTATTTATAGCTTTTGGCTTTATTCCTGAGATGCTTTCAAAAGGTATCTATAGTTTTAGTTATGCGATTGAGAAAGCCTACCTCAACATGTTTAAGTTATTCGGGATGTTTGACTATATTAGTCAATCCGATAGCTTTGTTGGTCAAGTTTATAAGTGGCTTCAAATCGTTGGGATTTCATTATTTGTTCTGGTAACGCTCATTCGACTTATAATGGCAATTGCAGGAGCACCTTTCAGGTATCGAGAATTCTTCAATCACATTATTCTGGTAACTTTCTCTGTTGCTTCACTTCCAGTGTTTGCTTCAAAATTTGGTAGTGCCATAGCGAAGGATACCGTAGGACTAGCCTATTATGACATAACTGGCAGTGGTCAGAGTGTTTCGCTTTCTGTAACCCCATTTCGGAACAATACGGTTGACCTCGAAATGCTGTATGCAATGGATTTTGATACAGATAAGTTGGGCTATAATAAAGATACTCATTTTATAGCTGGTGATAAAAACTGGAATACCATTTCAGATGGTAATATTTGGTTCACCAATTTTACTGAAACCTATGGTCCAACCAATAAGGCTATGTTGCAGTATTATTCTGGACGTGAAGGACGAGTATCCTCAATAACTAAGTTCGTAGGAGTGCGAGAAGACGGTTCGGTTGATTGGGGGCAACAAGTAAAAAATGGTATAGCCTTATCTAACCCAATAACTGCTCTTCTTCAAACTAGTAAAATATTTTTTACTGGTTGGAAAGAGGAATCTGAGTGGAAAGATAATCAGGCAAAATCACCTTACAATGGATTTTCTGATGTAATGAGATCTACGCTCAACACCATTCGTTATGCAGATGGTAAGATTGCTTATGCACGAGTTACCACTTCAAAATCAGGTTATTTCCTTGGTTTTGATAATACTGCTTTCTTACCAACTTATGCCCGCTATAAAGTTGACTGGATAGCTCTGATCACTCAGCAAATTATTCTTTTACTTTTGCTTATCGGATTGCTGGTAACTACGGTACGAATGATTTTCAAAACACTTATAACAGTGATTATTTCACCACTAGTTTCATACTCGGCTGTTGGAAATAGTATGCGTATCCTAGAGGTTTGGCAAGAAGTTATGACAGGAATTGCTGCCATCTGGTTCCAACTATTATTCGTAAAAGTAGCACAATGGTTCTTAATTACTTATAGCGAAGTGAAGCTCAATCTAGGTTCTGGAGCATCTGATGTGGCTAAGAAAACTCTGGGTGGAAGTTTCTATGATGGCTTAGACCCATTCCAACATGCCATTGCGACGATTGCTGTTTACCTTGGTGTTTATCTTGCAGTTTCTCAGGGATCAAAAATGTTGGAACGCTGGCTAGGTATTGATACTAACCTTTCAAGTGGAACTAAGGCTGGAGTTGCTACAATGGCTGTTGGTGCAATGGCTGCTAATAAAATGGGTGGTGGTGCTAGAAACTTTGCTGTTGGTAAGTATAACCCAGTTACTGGTAGACGAAATCAAAGCGGCTTTAACCGTCTCAGAAATAATGTAAGTAGTGGAACCAAAGTTGGTGTTAAGGGGCTTAAGAGTGCCGGTAGCGTGGTAGGGTCGACCACAAATGGTATCAGACGAGGTGCTATGTCGGCTGCAGGCGCTACTGCAGGTGCTGTCGCTGGAACCTGGAATGCATTTTCTGATACTACAGATCAGGACCTTACTGCTTTTCAAGTAGCAAGAAGAGCAGTAGGGGTAACTGGAAGGAAATTATCAACAAGCACTAAAAATACGTTTAATAGTGCCATAAGTGGTACAAAAGAAGTCATGACTTCCGGTAAGGAGGTTGTTGGGACAGAATTCAGGAATGTAGGTCAAGCAATTAAGAAGGACTTCTCAAGTAGTTTCGGAGAACGTTATACTAGTACTAGAGATAATGTCAATGATAGTATCTTAAATTACGATAGAGTTCGAAGTAATGGTGTAGGAAGAATAACTCCAAAAGGGGATACTTCAAATATTACTCCTCCAACACAACGCTTACCAAAGAAAAATAGCTTAGACAGTGACAGTCGCTTCCAGAAGTTAGATGCTGGAGAAGACGGAGAGTTATGATAAATAGTTTACGAAAAAACAAGCCTTAAAATTGGCTTGTTTTTTATTTCTTAACTAAAAAGAAGAGGAAGAAAGGATTAAAGAGACTGATGATGAATAGGATAATACCACAGATTATTAATAAACCAAATACTGGGAAAAAGAAACTAGAAACAGCACCTACTAGGATTCCTATTGAATGGATGATGCCATGAAGTGTCATAAATAAACAAAATAAGGCAAATATAGCAGTTAAACTCATCGAGAATTTCAACCAAATCAGTTGTGCAGTTTTGCCTTTGAATTCGAACAAAAAAGTGGCAAGGCAACAGCCAATGGCAATAAGAACCGAAAGTAGTAGCCATTTAAAAGATGTCCATGTGCTGATATAGAGTGAAAAATAAAATTCTTGTAAAAAGTCTAGCATCCTAAAACCCTCCAAAAAAGATTATTGCGATTGTATTGATTTGATTGTAACAGGATTTAAGTAGCTAGACAAGGAAAGAGAGCCCTAAATGGAAGTAAATAGTCAAAATCATGGAGAAGTATGAGTAGCTAATAGGTGTCACTGGGTTACGAACGCCCTATGTTGTTTTATAGAATAGTTGAGAATAATGTTGATGGAGGAAATGATATGCCAGGTTTAATTGAAGAACCAGTATTGACAAAAAAAGAGATTAGGAAACGAAAAAAAGAAGAGGCACGGAAAAGAAAACAAGAGAAGAAGAAGGAAAAGCAAACACAATTTGAAAGTATAGATCTTGGCGAACGTGCTGGAGAAGAGTTTGTGTATGTTCCGCTTAATAAGAAAAAACGTAGAGATTTCTTAGACACTGTTGCGATAACTGATGTGAAGTCTATTCTATATGGCTATCCTAATCAACCGATACGATTAGCTAATGGCTATTCAGGTTATGTGCAGATTTTTGAGGTGTTTGGGCAAGATATTCAAGCGATGTCTAATGAAGAACAAGCAGCTGTTAAGGTAGGCTTCACTCTTTTTCTGTCTGGTACCACCTTTGACATGATGCTTCAGACTACGAAATTGCCAACAGATGTCTCAAGTCAATCTAACGAATTCCTACGTCTGCTGGATGAAGTCAAACAAGAGCAGAATGCTCCAGAATTGATTATCAATGATGGCGATGATCTTGACACAATCTCAAGTAAAGAGAGACTTATTTATCAACTCAGGCAACGAGAAGATATTTTGAAAACAAAATATCTCGTACAACAAGTCGTCGCAATCAACCAACAAAATATTGAGTTCTTTATCTGGGTGTTTGGAGACACTTTGGCTGAAATAGATTCCAATACCCGTACCACCTTAACAATTGCTTCGAGCCACGGATTTGCCCCTAAAGTTGTATCCGTCGAAAAAAAGGAAGAGTTGTTGACTCAATATTACAACTTTAATGATTCACTTAATGGTTCCCCTAACCAGTACTAGAAGGAGTTTACATGGATTTAAGTTCACGAAAGATCAAAAAATATATTCGAGAGGGTTATGACCTCAATCTTATTAGTAGGATTCAAAGTGATATTCCAGATTTTAAATATGATGATCGCTATTGGAGACAAGCAAACGGTTATTATAAGATTGCTCATGTTCCATATGACAGATATCCAGAACACGGTTTACCGGACTTCTGGATGAGTGATTTAATGCTCGTTGATAATGTAATCAGTTTTATGTCCTTAGAACATACTTTAAATAATGAAATGTCCGACTTAGCTTCAAAAGCTATTTCGAATATGTTAGCCACTCAAAATACAAAGGCTGCACAAGATGCCGATGATAAGAAGCGTATTGGTTCTTTATTAGGCTATCGCGAAAAACTTGATAATAATGTTCCATCTAAAAAAATTCACACTCGCTTTTTGTTAGCGGCAAACACATTGAATGAACTGGTAGAACGAGAAGCTGATCTCAAGCAACAGTTGAATCAGTATTCGATTTCTTCTTCTGATGGCATGCAAGACGTCGAATATCACACAGCTTTTATTCCAGCATCTCGTTTAGAAGACACTCCACTACGTCGAAAAGGACAAGCAGCATCCGCCTGGGATTTAGGTGCTGGCTATCCTTTTAACCATACAAACTTAATGGATACCTATGGTGTTTACTTGGGAGAAACACGTACTGGTGGTGTGGTTAACTTTGACCTTTTGCATGAAGATAGGGAACGTAAAATTCCATCAATGCTGATTGCCGGAGCAGGAAACGGGAAAATGAAACTGTTAGGTAATTTGATTGATACCTATTTTGCTAAAGGCCATACCATTTTTAACATTGACCTTACTGGTAACTTAAAAGAACTTACGGAACTTCAAGGTGGTCGATATGTTAAGATGTCTGGTACTAATAATCGGAATCATATTAACCTCATGCAAATTATTGCGACGGCTTCCTCTGCAGATGGAGAAACAACGGACCAGGTCCAGTCTTTCTATGCCCACCGTAATAAACTACGTGCTTTAGCTCAAATTCTTGATCCAGGGTTAAAGAATTCTGACCTCAATAATTTGTCGTCTGCTTTAAACGACTTTTATGAAGACCGTAGTCTGTGGAACCGTAATGCAGAAGTCATGGACCAAGAAGACTTAACGATTACGAATGTTATTCCAGAAGATTATCCGACTCTATCTCATTGGGTAGAACGCTTAAACAAGCTTAAAGAGGATAAAATCGCAGAGGGAAATAAAATTGATGCTGAAAGTTATGACAGCCTGTATAATGCTTTCTCTGGTCTCTTGGGGGATTATCGCTTCTTAAATGCGACCTCACAGTTTGAAGATTTCTCAAATGAACAAGTTGTAACCTTTGACCTCTCTGGGATTCAAGATACTGAACTTCTTAATATTCAGCTTTACCAAGTGTTATCTATCATTTCATCATACGCTGTAGCAAATGGAAGAAGGGTCTCTGAGTATTTCCGTAGAGGGATTATCGGGGGAGATAAGAGCCAACGACCTCATAGCATTATTACCATTAACGGAGCACATAAGCTCTTCAATTATCGTTATTCAGAGTCTCTTAACTTTCTAAAGGATTTGATTGAGAATGTAAGTAGTAACTATTCTGCATTTATTATGGAAATGAGTTCGTTAGATAACATCCTCTTGAATGCAAACTCTACGGACGCAGTGGATTACGTTTTAGCGACACGCGCAATTTTCTCTATGATGACGTATCGTGTCTTTTCTCAATTAGGTGATTTGACTATCCCTCGTCTAGCAGATGCTTTACAAGGGGAAATGACCGAGAGTGAACTTTCGTCACTTAAATATTTAAGAGATGGTGATTTCTTCCTAAATATTGCTTCTGTCAAGAACTTAGTCTTCAACCATCAACTAGCGGATAATAGGTCTTATGGTAAGTATCCGTATGATGAACATGTTCGCTATGCATTCTTACCTTAGAAATGGTGAAAGGGGGAAATACAATGAACCTACAGCAACCATATTCTGATGAGGCATTCCAACTGCAAACTAAAATTCTGACAGAGGATAATCCGCATGATTTGGAAAGAATTGTAAATGATTACTTAGAGATCTTGGCTTACAAAAAGACCTGTCGTGTTGTTGATATTACTTATCAGATGCGAAAAACACATCTTTTAAGTAGTTTATGTGGCTTATTTGGAAGTCAGCAAGTGGATGAGTACTCAGCCATGATTATCTACCAAGAACCTGCTCGATTTGAGTCGAGAATATTTGAAACAGAAGAAGCACCAGAGGAGGAAAATTAATCAATGACCACACTAATGCAAATGTCACTATGGGTTAACAATATAGCTTATGACATTAAGACACTACGTTTTTTTAGGATAGTCTCCTTTATTATCAGTTTAGTTCTTGGTTTGGTTGGTTTCTATAGCTATCTCATGCTCTATCAGACACTTTTATTCGCCTACGGTGTTCATTTTATGGCTATTGCCTATACACCATATGTGTTTTGTGCCTTGATTGTAGCCCTTTATCAGCTACTTACTGGTAAGAGACGTGAACGTATCAAGAAAGCAAAGCATATTCTTATGTTTAGTCTTCTTCCTATTTGTTTGATGAACACCTGGGGCTTTATCACTCTAGTGACTTGGGGGCTTGCATGGGTTATGGCTAAACTAGAATATAACCATAGAAAACGAGCTGTTAAGATCGTATCATTCTTCTCAAAGGAATATTCACCTCTTTTTGAAAAGAGATTGGCCAATCGAAGTAACTATTATGCTTATCAATCTGCTTATCGTCTCCTAGACTTGATTCAGGTATCTGCTTATGAAGAACTCTTTAAGGAAGAAGTGACGGAAAAAGATTATAAAGCTGGTCTCGTTGTTAAGGAGTTACACCGTACTTTTAAAATCAAAGGTGTACCTTTTTCTAAGGTAACTGTAACAGATAAACTCTATATTGCTCCACAAAAAATGCCAATTATTGGCTTAAGGAGGTTTTAATATATGGTATCTTATCGTTTTAAACGAGATGGTCAGTATATTCAACGTGAACTAGAACTAGATCCTCTTGATGAGCATCAAGACCAAGTCTATCCGGAAAGCCTTGAAGAGCAAGTAGATTATTCAGCATTTTACGATACCTACTATAACGGTTTTGATGAAGACAGTATCTCACGTGAACAAGAGAAAAAACAAGGTCTCATTGCGCGTGGGAAAGAAAGGTTATCCAGTGTCAAGGAGGATGTGACAGACTATTATAATTTGCAAGTGGAACGTCACAAAGACTATTACTCAGATGAAGATTCATTTTGGATGCGAAAGCAACAACAAAAAAGAAATCGAAAATTCATTAAACAAAGTATCTTTCTTGCCCTAGGACTTTTACTTGTATTTGGTTGGTATTGGCTAACCGCACTACTTCATTAAGGGGGTGACTAAGATATTTGAAACGAATAGGTGATAAAGCTGCTCGTGTTCTTCTAACGATTTTTGGAGTGAAGACAACCATTATTATAGGAACTATTTTAACTTTTGCGGTTATCTTAATTGCAATTATCACTGGTTTAATGGGGACAATTAGTACTTCCGGTGGGAAAGGTAGCAAGACTAACACCCAATGTGTAACCTACCAAAAAGATGGCGATGAAGAAGACGATGATGAAGAAGACGATGATGGCTCTAAGCCTCAATCGACTTCTACTAAAACTGACTCAGCATCTGCTGGCGACTCTGATCCCTTTACGAAGGGGACAAAAGCCTATGAAAATGCCCACAAAGTCTTTATGGCTTTTGTGAATGCTGGATTGTCTGGGGAATCTGCTGCAGGTGCTGTTGGTTGGGCAAACTCTGAAGGGAGCTATGACATCATTGGACGTGCCCAAGGGCATTATGGTGGTGGTATCAATGACTCCATTTCTAAGGGAGCTGTTCCAACGACAGGTGGGACATCTAACACACTTGGTGGTGGTGGAATCTTCCAGTTTGACCCCTACACGAAATATGCACCTCTTAATAGTCCTGATTGGGAAGATGCTGATAAGATGGTTGCCTTTGTTATCGATGCCATCTCAAAAGGTGACTGGAACCCAGCTTATGACGAATCTGGCCATAACTGGTCATTCCAGGAGTTTGCGAAACAAACCAATATCGATGAAACTGCTATGTCATGGAATGCCTACGAACGAGGTAACATGGCTTATGTCAGACCAGAGCAGAAGAAGGCTGATGCGAGGAAGTTTGCGGAAGTCTTCGAAGCAAGTAAATATAAGTACGATGATGCCAAGTTCCAAAAGGCGTTTGGTGGTGGCGGTGCTTCTTCCAATAACTCCTCGTCAAGTAGTCAAAGTTCAGATGATGATGACGGTGACGACGATGAAGAAGATAGCGACAACGAAGACAATGATAATGATAGCAGTTCAAGCAGTTCATCAAGTGACTCTAGCAACAAGGATAGCAAAAAAGACAGTGATAAAGACAAAAAGTCTATTGATACTGATAAGGCTATCAAGTGGTATAAGGATAAGCTAGGGAAGGTCAAGTATTCTCGTGATGCTCGTACTGGGCCAGATAGCTATGACCATTCATCTGCTCTATACTATGCCCTTGTTGACGGTGGTGCTAAAGAATCTGGTTCTCCAGTAGATACCGATTCAGAACACGATTGGTTGAAAGACAATGGTTATGAGTTAGTTTATGAGGGTGCGT
>NZ_JAPVYF010000041.1:0-11338 GCF_041431705.1 Streptococcus sp. 27098_8_74 | reverse complement strand
AAAAGTCGCAAGAAATCTCCGCTTGCGACTTTTTTTCTTGTTAAATTTGTAGAAAAAAGAAGTTGAAATAGTGTTCAACTTCTTTTGCTTATGCTTCATCTGTCACGAACTGACTAAGTACACCGTTAATGAACTTAGCAGATGTTTCATCAGAATATTTTTTAGCGATTTCAATGATTTCGTTGATAGCCACACGTCCTGGTGTTTCTTCAAATGACGTGATTTCATAAAGTCCTAAACGAAGGAGGGTACGATCTGTCACAATCAAACGTGAGAGACTCCAACCTTCTTTCAATTTTTCTTCAATTTGACTATCAAGTTGAGCCAACTCTTCACGGACGCCTGTTACTAGGCTAAGGAGAAAGGCTGGTACATCAACTTCAGTTTCTTCGTCAATTGGCTTGTCATAAGTGTAAGCGAAATGTGCTTGTTCCAGAGCTTCACCACCAAATTCAAGGGCAAAAAGCGTTTGAAAAGCACGCTCACGAAGGTCACGACGTGAATCTTTAAAGATATTAGTCATTCAAAAAATCCTCGTTAAACAATTCAGCCAAGTCTGGTTTTTGTGACTTTTCAGTAACAATAGATTCAACGTGAACGTTGACTTCTAAAATTGCCACTTCTGCCATATCATAGACAGCTGCTTTAACAGCCTTTTGAATTTCAATTGAAACCGCTGGTACGTTAACCCCATACTGAAGTGAAACGTAGATATCAGCATTTACAGTACCATCTTCTTCTGTTCGGAGGTAAACACCACGTCCCAAGCTTGTTTTGCTGAGACTATCCGTAACATTTTTATTTTGAAGGGCGTAAACACCTTCCACTTTAGTTGCAGCGATACCTGTAATCACTTCGAGCACGCGAGGGGCAATTACAATTTCACCGATATTTTCTGTAGTCATCGCATGTTTCCTTTCCGTTAGTTTGGAAAATAAAGCCTTCAAACCAATGGTTTGAAAGACTTAGTCGGGCTTAGGCACGTGATACGTAAGTACCTTCAGCTGTGTTGATAACCAATTTTTGACCAGCTTCGATAAAGTCTGGAACGTTAACCACAAGACCAGTTTCAAGTGTTGCAGGTTTACCTGAACCTGTAACTGTTGCACCCTTGATTGATGGTTGTGTTTCAGTAACAGTCAATTCAACAGTTGTTGGTACTTGCACACCGATAACTTCTGTTCCGTAGAATTGGATTTTTACTTCTGAGTTTTCAAGGATAAATTTCAATTCTTCTTGAACGTTGGCTACTGGAATTTCATATTGGTCATATGTTTCAGTGTTCATGAAGTATGCAGTATCATCCATTTGGTACAAGTATTGTGCTGGTACTGTTTCGATGATTGCTTGTTCAAATTTTTCTTCTGGACGGTAGCTAGTATCAAAAGTTGAACCTGAGCGAACATCACGCAATTTCATACGCATGATTGTATTACCTTTACCAGGTTTGTGGTGGCTAGCTTCAAGAACTTTGATCAATTTGCCATCGTTAGTTACGAAAGTCATACCCGCACGGAGTTTACTTGCTTCAATCATTATTAAATACCTCTTTGTAAAAAATTATTATCAGTTTATTCTACCATAAATGACAGCATGGCTCAAATGTTTTATAGATTCAAACCCAATCCTCAGGCTTTTTTCAAAGAACAAACTAGTCATCCATTCCTAAGTGAACCTCTGGGACATCATGTTGCAAATAAGAAACACCCTTTTGTTCCATCAACTCAATCGCAAATGGGTGCGGTCTATAATTGGCCTTGTAAGTAATCTTTACGATACCAGCTTGCAAGAGAGCTTTGGTGCAGTTGATACAAGGAAAATGCGTCACATAAATCTCTGTATTTTTGGTAGAAATCCCCTCTTTGGCACATTGGATAAGGGCATTCATCTCTGCGTGTACCGTACGAATACAATGACCATCTTCCATGTAGTGACCTACTTCGTTACAGTTATCAGTCTCAGAAACCCCGCCGTTATAACCTGTAGCGATAATACGCTTGTCCTTGACTAAAACAGCCCCAACAAAGGCACGATCACACGTAGAACGCTTAGAAATCAGCTCTGCATTAGCCATAAAATAATCTTGCCAAGATAAACGGTTTGGCATAAAGTATTCCTCCAAATCTTAGAGAACAATCAATTCCTTAGGCGCAAGGGTAATCAATTCACAACCATTCTCTGTGATAATGATGTCATCTTCGATACGAACACCATATTTATCAGCCAAATAAACACCTGGCTCGTCCGTCAAGACCATGCCAGCTTCGATAGTTTCATCAGAATTACCAAAGTAAGGAATCTCGTGAATGTCAAGACCGATACCGTGTCCGATACCATGTGTAAAGTAATCACCGTATCCCGCTTCGACAATAACATCACGCGCAACCTTATCATAGTCACGGCGTGTCATGCCAGCCTTAGCCGCGTCAATCAAGGCCTGATTAGAACGTAGAACGATATCATAAATTTCACGCTCCTCATCAGTAGTGTCACCAATATGGATAGTACGAGTCATATCGCTAACGTAGTGGTTGTAGTAACAACCAAAGTCCATAGTCAAGGTCTCACCAGATTGAATAACCTTTTCTGAAGCAACCCCGTGAGGCATAGCTGAACGGTAGCCTGAAGCAATGATAGACTCAAAGGAAATCCCTGAAGCTCCGTACTCGCGCATACGGAAATCTAAGAAGTTTGCTACTTGTAGCTCTGTTGTTTGACCTGGTTTAATGAAATCAAGCACATCTGTAAAGGCACGGTCTGAGATAGAACAAGCCTTACGGATAGTTGCCAATTCTTTTTCGTCCTTGATCATACGCAACTCTTCCATGAAGTTGCTTTGTGGTGACAAAGTGTAGCCTTCAAAAATCGCTTGAAGACCTTGGTAGTAAGCAAATGACACCTGATTATCAAAACCGATTGTTTCAAGGTTATCAGCCTCGATAATTTTAACAATATCCTTAAGTGGATCCTTACTTTCGATAATATCAAAGCCATGCACAGATTGTTTGGCAATGAGGGTATAACGTGAATCCGTTAAGAAGAGGCGACGATTCTTAGTAATGAAGACAGTCGCATTTGTCCCCCAGAAATCTGTTAAATAATAGATATTTTTTTGTCCTGTCACCAACAAGGCATCAAGGCCTGATTGGGAAAGTTTGGCATCAAATCGTTCAAGTCTACGTTGCATTATGAATTACTCCTTTGGTATTTTAGGTTAATTATACCAAATTTTCAGACTTTAAAGGATTAAATTGACATTTTAGATTGTTTTTTTGATGTCATAAAGAAAAAGCCAGATCAAACTCTGACTTTATTAGCATTATACAAAGGCTCGCTTTTCGTAGATAGTTGGTAATCATATTTGATAAATTCTTTTATTTCTCGACGTAGAAAATAGTCTGTTAGAAAAATTTCCCTAAAAGACTTATAAGCAGGTCTGTTAGATTCCTAAAAACTTGCTTAATTTGAGACATTAGGCTATTAACAGACTGGTCTGTATGATTAACTGTATTCTCACCACCATACTTGATAGTATCTTCAGAGGGGGATTCAGGTAAGGGATTTTCCGCCTTCTCTACTACCTCTGTTCCCTCTGGTGTCTCCGTTTTCTCAGTTTCTTCCTTAAAAACAGCCTGATAAATAGCTTGGGCATCTGGAGCACTGCCAAGATAGCCAGAAACCAATTGACCATTTTTGAGACGAATGACACTTGGAGTCCCTGGAATACCTAGCTTATCAAATAGTATTTTACGAGACTCACGGTCCAGCTGATCCGAATCTGTATTGTAATAAAGAAGCTGACCATCAATCAGGGTATTGAAATCCTTCAAAACTGGAGAATTTTGACGACAATAATAGCAGGTTGGCCGGCCAACATAAAGGATATGGTCCCCACCATCTTCAGTCAACATATTTGTGACATCACTATAAGAGACCTGCTTCAGGTTTTCAAGATTCTTTTCATAAGTTTCAACCGAAACCTCTTCGGACCTCACTTCTGTCTCAGCCACTCCTGTCTGTGATGATGGAAGAAGAGGATTTTCCTTTGTCTCACTATTAGATTCAGCCTTCTCAACCACTTGTTCGGAAGCTGTTTCGGAAGAATCTTGCACACTCCCTACTTCACCATTTTCAACAAAATCACTGGCTAGCTCTGTAGCGACCTCCCTAACATCTAGCTCATCTGCTGCACCACTAAGCACTGCTAACTGACAAGTACCTAAAACAAAACTCGCCATCAAAATAAATTGTATTTTCTTCATGTGTTCTCCTTATTTGTTTACTGTGTGACATCTTACTTTTTACCCATTAACAAAAGCAAGGGTACCATGACACTAATTACCATGTTTCTCTCCTTTTTCTATTTAATTAGCGCTTTAACAACTAAGTTCAAGCTATGACTTCATTATAAGAGCTTAACAAGATAAAAAATAGTGACATAGATGTCACCATTCCATAGGATTAAAGACAAAAGAAAAGGCTAAGTATATAAACTCAACCTGAGACTATAGTAATTAGCAGAGAAAATCATTTCTCCTTGTCCTTACCCGCTACCCTAAGCGCAAACAAAGAAAAAGCTAGCGAAAGTGTTGACCAGACGAGACAATGGTCAATAAAAGCAACGCCTTCGGTGAAACTTAGCGTAGCATTTATCATCACAATAAATAGCCAGACGATCACGATAACAATGCTTAAACTTCTGATAAGATTATTCTTCTGTTTATCCATATTTCTCTTTCCCATATTTGGTACTCATGGTAACTTCTAATCGCCATAAGGAGGTCTTCTTTTCAACCACCATTTGTTCCAACCCAATCGTTCAGGTAAGGTTTGAGGTCTAGATACAAAATCACCCCCTGTGACATTTTCTAAGGTTTCAGCAGTCAGCTCTTCGCCATATGCCTTAGTTCGCATTCTTATTTCTCCTTTCTTGTCAAAAAATAAATACAGCAATAACCACTTGGACTATTCAAAAACTAGTTGTCTTGGTAACCTAGTGGGTTTGGCTATAAGGTCATTATAGGTTCTCTCTTTTCAAAAAAATAGTGACATAAATGTCACTATCACTCAACACAAAAATCCAGGCCTTTATAAGACCTGTTCCAAAACTTGTTTATTTCTACGGTGTTTCAGAATAAGATAAAAAATAACCTCAAAAAGGAGAAAAGTAAAATAAATTCCTAAAACGTAAAGCAAAGTTTCCCATTTATCTGTTGCTGATTGAAAATGGCCGTGATGATCCACTGTACGGATGCTAATCAAAAGACAAATATCTAGAAATAGGGCTAGAAGAATACCATTAAAGCCTATAAAAAAACGCTTTTTAACCATAGTCTGACTCCTGTATGTTTGTTCTTAACCATAGAATAGCAAGCTCAACTTAAACCAGCCTAAAGCAAAAAAAGACTCAAAGAGCCTTTTTCTTTATGTCAATTTTTCTTTCAGATATTGTCCTGTGTAGCTTTCTGGAACAGCTGCCACCTCTTCTGGAGTCCCTGTTGCAACAATAGTACCTCCACCGACACCGCCTTCAGGACCCAAATCAATAATATGGTCTGCGGTCTTGATAACATCCAGATTGTGCTCAATCACGAGAACAGTGTTGCCATCATCCGCAAAACGCTGAAGCACCTTCAAAAGACGTGCAATGTCATCTGTATGAAGACCCGTCGTCGGTTCATCCAGAATGTAGAAGGACTTCCCAGTAGAGCGTTTGTGCAACTCACTAGCCAACTTCATACGTTGAGCTTCTCCACCTGATAGGGTTGTTGCTGGTTGTCCCAAGGTCACATACCCAAGCCCTACATCCTTGATTGTCTGCACCTTACGAGCAATCTTAGGAATAGCCGCAAAGAAGTCAACCGCGTCATCAACTGTCATATCCAGAATCTCCGCGATATTTTTCCCTTTATAACGAACCTCTAGGGTCTCAGAATTATAGCGTGTGCCATGACAAACCTCACAAGGGACATAAACATCAGGCAAGAAATGCATCTCAATCTTGATAATACCATCACCAGAGCAGGCTTCACAACGGCCACCCTTGACATTGAAAGAGAAACGTCCCTTCTTGTAACCTCGAATCTTGGCCTCATTAGTTTGGGCAAACAGATCACGAATATCGTCAAAGACACCGGTGTAAGTCGCTGGATTAGAACGAGGTGTACGCCCAATTGGACTTTGGTCAATATCAATCAAACGCTCGATATGCTCGATTCCTGTCACTGATTTGTGTTTACCAGGTTTCTCACTATTTCGATTAAGCTCTTGGGCAATTTTTTTCTTGAGAATTCCGTTAACCAAAGTCGATTTTCCCGAACCAGAAACACCAGTGACTGCAATCAACTTTCCAAGTGGAAACTTGACAGATACATTCTTCAGGTTATTTTCACTAGCACCTTTAACCTCGATAAAACGACCATTACCTACACGACGTTCCAGAGGAACAGGAATTGATTTTGCACCTGACAGATATTGCCCGGTGATTGATTTCTTGTTCTTAGCAACTTCCTCTGGGGTCCCAGAGGCCATGATTTGACCACCAAAAGCACCCGCACCAGGTCCCACATCGATAAGCCAGTCAGCCTCACGCATGGTATCTTCATCATGCTCCACCACAATCAGGGTATTGCCCAAGTCACGCATCTTTTTAAGACTTGAAATCAAGCGATCATTGTCACGCTGATGAAGCCCAATAGAAGGCTCATCCAACACATATAGGACTCCAGAAAGGTTAGAGCCAATCTGTGTCGCCAAACGGATACGCTGACTCTCACCACCTGAAAGGGTTCCAGCCATACGAGAGAGGGTCAAATAATTAAGGCCTACATTATTTAAGAAAGTCAAGCGATCCTTGATTTCCTTAACAATTGGACGAGCGATCACTCCCTCGTTTTCACCTAATTCAAGGTTATCGATTTCCTTAAGATGATCTGAAATAGACAAATCAGAGATTTGACCAATATTGAGACCATTCTCACCACCAACACGAACTGAGAGTGCTGCTTCGTTAAGACGATAGCCATGACAAGTTGGACATGACAGCTCATTCATATAACCTCGCATGACATTGCGAGTGAAATCACTATTGGTCTCGTGATAGCGACGATTGATATTAGTCACAACCCCTTCAAAAGGAATGTCAATATCACGCACCCCACCAAAATCATTAACATAATGGAAATGGAATTCACGATCCCCAGATCCGTAGAGAATCAAATCTTGTTCTTCTTTTTTAAGATCTTCAAATGGCGTATCCATATCCACGCCGAACTGCTCCATAGCCTGCTCAAGCATGGCTGGATAGTAGTTGGACGAAATAGGATTCCAAGGCGCCAGAGCACCTTCACGTAAGGTCTTACTAGCATCAGGGATAACCAAATCCATATCAACTTCCAGTTTATTACCCAAACCATCACAGGTCGGACAAGAGCCGAATGGCGCATTGAATGAAAAGAGACGAGGTTCTAACTCTGGCACTGTGAAGCCACAAACCGGACAAGAATAATGTTCTGAGTAAAGCAGCTCATTATCATCCATGGTATCCACAATCAAGTAGCCATCTGCTAAACGTAGGGCCGCCTCCACCGAATCAAAGAGACGACTACGGATACCATCCTTATTCACCAAGCGGTCTACAACTACTTCTATATTATGCATTTTAGACTTAGACAACTCTGGCACTTCTGTGACATCGTAAATCTCACCATCTACACGAACACGAACATAACCGTCCTTTTGTACGCGCTCAAAAACGGCCTTGTGTTGCCCTTTTCTACGACGAATAATCGGCGCTAAAATCTGCATACGCGTACGCTCAGGAAGAGCTAGAACCTCGTCCACAATCTGTTCCACAGAGGATGACTGAATGGCCCCATGACCATTAGGACAATAAGGAACACCCACACGGGCATAAAGAAGACGAAGATAGTCATTAATCTCTGTTGCCGTTCCGACCGTCGAACGAGGGTTTTTGCTTGTTGTTTTCTGGTCAATGGAGATGGCAGGACTCAAACCATCAATCGAGTCCACATCAGGTTTCTCCATATTTCCCAAAAACTGGCGGGCATAGGCTGAGAGACTTTCCACATAACGACGTTGCCCCTCTGCATAGATGGTATCAAAGGCCAAAGAAGACTTACCAGAACCTGACAAGCCCGTCACCACCACCAGTTTATCACGCGGAATCTCCACATCGATATTTTTTAAATTGTGAGCTCTTGCTCCATGAATCACTAACTTATCTTGCATATTTTTAAGAGGCCCTAGCGCAAAAGCTACTGCCGCTCCTTTCTACAGACGGAGGGAAAATCCATCCCGACTTTCTCTCATATTATAACAAAATTTCAATTTATCCAGCCCAAAAATGTTTCAAATGTAGTATAATATTGGAGTGTCTAAAAAAGGCAAGGAACATCGTTCCAAGCCTCATTTGACATCACTAAAAAAAGCTAAGAGCAGTGTTTATTTTACTTAAAAGCGATTCTACAAATCCTTTTATAATCAAGACGCCAGCGCTTACCTAATGACAAAGGAGGGGTTCCCATTGAAACAAATGTTCTTATCCACCGGAAAAGAATTCAAAGAAATTGAAACATTCGAGCCTGGTGCTTGGATTCATTTGGTGAACCCTTCCCAAGAAGAAGCCATGAAGGTCGCAGAACGTTTTAACATTGATATTCAAGACCTCCGTGCCCCTCTGGACGTGGAAGAAACATCACGTATCGATGTCGAAGATGACTACACCCTGATTCTGGTCGACGTCCCAACCCAAGAAGAGCGTAATAACAAAAGCTACTACGTCACTATTCCATTGGGTATCATCGTTACCGATGAGGTGGTTGTTACAACCTGTCTCGAGGACATCAGCCTCATGGACAACTTCCTCAACCACCGTGTACGTAACTTCTACACCTTTATGAAGACCCGTTTTGTCTTTCAGATTCTCTATCGCAATGCTCAACTCTTCCTAACCGCCCTACGTTCTATCGACCGTCAGAGCGATAAATTGGAAGCTCAGTTGGAAAATGCGACTAAAAACGAGCACTTGATTGACATGATGGAATTGGAAAAATCCATTGTCTATCTAAAAGCCTCACTTAAGATGAATGAGCGAATTGTCAAAAAGCTAACAGGTAACGCCTCTAGCTTGAAGAAATATATCGAGGACGAGGATCTCTTGGAAGATACACTGGTCGAAACCCAACAGGCCATTGAGATGGCAGGCATCTATGAAAATGTCTTGAATGCCATGGCTGAAACCGCTGCTTCTATCATCGGCAACAACCAGAACACTATCATGAAGACACTCGCTCTCATGACTATGGCTCTGGACATCCCAACCGTTATCTTCTCCGCCTACGGCATGAACTTTAAAAATAATTCTATGCCTCTAAACGATTTAGATAATGCTTTTTGGGTTATCTTTTTCATCGCAGCCTTCGGGTCATCTTGCGTTGTTATCTACTTTATCAGGAAAAAATGGTTCTAACATAGAGCCTCTTCTTTTCCCTAAACTACAAAACTAAAAAATAATACTATTTATCGAAAGGTCATCTCATGGACATCCAAAAACTCACCAAGAAAAACCAAGATTTTATCCACATCGCAACCAACCAACTCATCAAAGATGGTAAGTCAGACCAAGAAATCAAAGATATCCTTGGCGATATTATTCCTGAACTTATCGAAAACCAGAAAAAAGGAATCACAGGACGTGGACTCCTTGGTGCTCCAACTGTTTGGGCAGCTAGTTTCTCTCCTGAAAAACACCAAAAACCTGAAACTGGTAAGCCTAGCAAAGAAGTGCCTGAAACAGATAAAACACCTTGGAAGATGTGGCTTGATACCTCACTCTTCCTTCTAGCCATCGTTGCTATCATGAACGCAATCTTTGGTTTCTCAGGTACACAAACTAGTTACGGCCTCACAACCCTTCTGTCAGTGTCATTCATTGGCGGTCTTGCTATGTATACCCCTTATCACTACATCTACCGTCACAATAACAAACCAAAAGAAGAACGTCCAAAATGGTGGTTCAGCATGACCGTCATCACACTCTCTTTTATTGCATGGTTTGCTCTCTTTAGTCTTACAGCCCTTCTTCCAAGCTACCTCAACCCTGGTCTTTCACCAATTGTGATCCTTATCATTGGTGTCATTGCTGGTGTTGCCAAATACTTCTTCAAACGTCATTACAACGTCCAAAGTACTTACGCACCTGCATCTTAATCAATCTCAACCTCAAGTACCCTTATGGGTGCTTTTTTACGTCAGAAATCTTGACACAGTTGGCTATTCTATACTAAAATGTTAAAGTTAATAGACAAAAGAAAGAATTCCAATAGATGCGTATCAAATTCCCTCTACTAATCATTGCTTGCTGCCTATTACTTATGGCTTGTGGCCACAAGAATACTCAGAAAAACTATCAAGCTTACTATAGTTTTAACAATGTGACGTCTTCCACTCAGGAAAAACAACTAGCAAAAGCCTTAAAAAGCAAGGGCATCCCGACAAAAGACTGGGACAATCTAGCCCCTTATATTAGTCGTTACAATCAGGAAAATACAAACCTCCAACCTGTTGTCAAAAATTGGACCAAAAGTAAAATCGGCAAGGATCAAAATCAATTCGTCACCTTCCTTAATGAAAAAACTTTTGAAGAGAATAAATCACACTTTACTGACGACTTAAACTGTCGACGAACATCTTTCCTCCTTCTTCACGACCTTATTACAAGCTCAGAGGACCTCACCAAATTAGAACTCCCCCTTCAAAACGAATTTATAGATCTTAGGTCACACCACAAAGAGTTAACTGCCAAGGATCAAGCTCTCTACAGTCTCCTCTTTGGGGATAATATCAGCTATCAGTCTACAGACGATCTACTTAAAGCTTGGAAAAAAGCTGGACTCAAGTTTCCAGAGAAGGTTAAACTCCTATCGGTCTTTCAAAATAGCCCTGGTGATGTCAGCAATTTCCACACGGCTATAGCTTACGAAAAAGACGGCAGTATCTATGTCTTTGAAAAACAGGACCCTACACTTCCTTACAGGTGGAGTCGCTTCAACAATTGGGCAGACATCAAAACACACTGGTTATCCAACCGCTTCAAGGCCTTCAAAGATAATGTTGATGTCCTCGTTAACGACCAAAAATTTGATGATTTCTTAGAAAACACACTCTATATACCACAAAACAACCAACTAGCTCCTCAAGACGAATGAGAAGGCCAGTTGGTTTTTCTTTCCCCCTAAAGCATAAAATTAAACTCTCCACTGTCAGCCCCAGAAATTACAAAGGCTTAGAAAATCAAGGCAGAAAAAAACACCCTCAG
>NZ_JAPVYF010000040.1:0-11533 GCF_041431705.1 Streptococcus sp. 27098_8_74 | reverse complement strand
TGCAAAAGTGATATAACAATACCCTTCGCATTTTAAACAAAGTCAAATAGTGAAATTTCTTCGTAAACTTCTACTTCTTCTACCTCATTAACAGAGGTTTCAGAAACTATTTCCGTAGCAACATTGTCATTATGTTCTTCAGTCATTCCAAAGAGTTCAGAAATACTTTCTAGGAAGTCATCAGCCATATCAAGAACTTCTTGTGAAACAACAACATGAGTCGTTTCTTCAACGGTTTCTTGTGCAACTACTTCTTCGTCCTCGAAGGCAGCTTCTGCTTCATCTACTGACTCATCGATAGCTTCAACAAGTTCGCTTTCTTCATCAGGATTATAGCTAGAACTATATTCCTCAGTGATTGAGCTAACTTTTACATCAGAGTCTTCATCCATTTCTGGATGGTCTGCCTTGTACTGCAATTCAAAAGCATTGATAGCCTCTTCAATTTGCTCTACAGTAGGCTTCTTAGACTCGTCCTCGACTTCGATAAGAGGATTAACAATGGCACGTTTAGCCGACACATAGTCAAGACGAGCTTGGTCTGCAAAAACATCTGCAGCTTCTCCTCGCTTAATAGTATCTGCACAACGGTCAATGTTTTCCTGTAAGAGTTTGGCTTGTTTATCCATACCATCAATAACATTATTGATACGTTGGATAGTCCCAATGCCACTCGCAAAATCTAGACGAACAGCATAGCTATTTTTACCAATAATATGCAAGTCAAGCATGCGTTCTGGTTGCCAAGGTGATTTTTGTTCCAACGCACGAAGGACAAAACCACGATAATGAGCAAGGGTTGTCATTTTCATATGGAGTGGATCAGAGGCAACATTCATCTGCATAGCATAGTTCAGTTGATTTCCTGCAACATCTTTCTTAGTTGCTTCGTATCCATCTGGTTCAAATGTCATAACAAATGGGTTATGTTCAACCTCATATTTCTTACCATCTTCTTTTTCAACCACTTCTTTCCAAGGTCTTGTTTTTTCTGCAAGCTCTTTATCCTGGACTAATAGAGAAAGTTTCTTCTCGTAAATTTCCTTATCTTTAAGGGCTTGCTTAATACGTTTTTGAGACAAAGAAATATCACGTTTCCAAGCCTTCTGACGATTAGACAACAACTCAAATTCGTTATCAAGTTCCATCTTAAGTTTAAGATATGGATTACCTGTCGCAATGGCTTTAAATTCAGAGGCTGAGAGTGTTTGCTCGTCAATATCCTCTGAAGCTCGCATCGGTGTACGACTGGTCATGATTTGCGTAATATAACGCAGCTTTGTTTCTTGAATCTGCCAAAGGTAGTTATCAAAACTTCCTTTAGTGATATAGTAGAAAATATTTACCTTACGATAGATATTTCCTTGACGAACCAAACGTCCATTACGTTGGATAATATCAGACGGTTTCCAAGGCACATCAAGATGATGAACAGCTTTCATACGACGTTGGACGTTAAGACCGGTTCCCCCTTTTTCCGTTGAAGCCATGAGAATACGAATCTCACCAGCATTCATTTGACGTTGAAGTTGGAGCTTAGCCTTTTTGTTAGCAGCATCGTGAATAAAAGCAATCTCTTCTTCTGGAATCCCACGTTCAACAAGCAAATCTTTCAACTCTTGATAAACAGAGAAACCTTTGCCATTAGGAGTTCCAAGGTCAGAGAAAATCATTTGTGTCCCTTTATGCTTAGCTTCCATGTGATAAATCTTGTCCACTCGCTCAACCACTTGCATGAGTTTGTCTGCATCAGCTCTTACATAGAGCTCTGCATCAAGCAAACGCATATCTAAAGCCAACTTTCTGGCTTCACTAGTGATTTTGAGCATGTTATCTTCACTAGGATCCACACTCCCATTTTTAACTCGGTCTGAGCGTTCTACAAGCTCATCCAAATAAACTTTTTGGTTATCAGTCAACTGACTTTCAACCGCTACCTTTTCTACCATAGGAACTGGAAGATTAAGGTCTTCAGTCATTTGGATATCTGCAGTCTGACGATAAATCGCCATCAACTCAGGGAGATTCAAAAATTTAGCAAAACGTTTACGTGAAATATACTTGTCACCAGTAGGGTTAAGTTCAAGACTATTCTCAACAATCCCAAACGCACCAACCCAAGCATCAAAGAAACTTACACCGAAATGTTCCATGACATCTGGTTGAAGGTAATTCATCATCGTATACATTTCGCTAATAGAGTTGGAAACTGGTGTTCCAGTCGCAAAGACAACGTGACGTGTATCATGCTCTTCTTGAAGCACGCGCACCTTCATTTCCATATCCATATTCTTTTTTGAGGTACGGTTGGTAATACCAGCAACATTCCCCAAACGTGTCATAGGACGGACATTCTTGTACCCGTGGGCTTCATCAACAAAGAGCATATCAATACCAAGACTTTCAAAGTTGATAAACTCATCAATACCAGTCTTGTTTTCAAGCAACGTTTCTAAGTTTGCCTCAAGACTTCTACGCATCGATTGTGCTTGCTTAAAAGTAATTTTGTCGTCATTAGCTTTTGCGTAACCAATGATCTCATCAAGCTCATCAATCTTTTCAGAAATAAAGGCTTGTTCACGTTCTTGTGAGACACGAACTTTCTCAAATTGAGAATGCCCAATCACAATACCATCATAGTCGCTGGTTAGAATACGAGAAACGAACAAGCGACGACGTGACTTTTCAAAATCCTGCTCAGTCGTAACAAACACTTTCTTGGTAGGGTAGAAACGCATAATTTCTTGACCAAATTGTGCTGTTAGACTAGATGGAACCACAAACAATGGTTTATGAATAAGCCCAAGCTCTTTCATCTTGAAAGCTGCTGAAATCATGGTTAGTGTCTTACCAGTACCCACTTCGTGAGCAAGCAGTGCACGTCTCTCTTCAAGAATACGTTGTACGGCATTCTTTTGGTGAGGGCGAAGCTCTACTCCTTTAGCCAACCCATCAAATTCCAAGAGACTTCCGTCATATTGACGTGTCACATAGCGATTAAAGACTTCATTATAGGTATCCTCAATCACTTCTTGGACTGTTGGATTTTCATGAATAAAGTTCTTAAAGCTTTCTTGTAGAACACGTTCACACTCACGTAGGTTTGCTGTAGCCACTTCATCAACCTTACGTACAGGATTTTCAGTCGTACCAAAGTTACGCATGATTGTTGGTTGATTACTTGTAAGCAAGTGAGCCACAATATCTGTTGCGTGTGAGTAGCTTTTATTGTACTCATCACGTAGACCTAAACGAAGGTTAGATTGACGACTCATATAGCAGTTTAACAAGCGTTCGTTGAAACCTCGTCCGATTCTTGATTTCACTAATAGTGATTTAGCTTCTTCAGAATGGAGACCAACTTTTTCATCCAACAATTCACTAAACACCCATTGAGAAACGACGTTACTAGGAATCCAGCTAGAACCAATGCTGAAATCAATATCAGATAAGACAACTGGTTCTGGTACAACAGATAAAATCAATTCCAAATAACGTTCCCAATCCGCTTGTGTATCTCCGTCTTCAATTAGAGAGTTAATGCAATCACGTTTAGCAAGAACATCACCTGAAAGGAATTTATCCTTAGTAACATAGTGTACAGTCTTATCATCAATATAGCGTTCCACATCAATCATCACTGTCTCACCTAGTTCTGAAATCATCATATCTTCTGAAACATCTGGATAGACAGAACTCATGAGGTTCAAATCAACACCACGACCTTCTGAAAGCGACACATTCAAGGCTTCTACTGCTGACATCACTTGATGGAGGTGTTTTTTAGGACGAATAGTTGGCTTTTTAAAAGCATCTGACTTCACAAAAACTACCTTTGAGCTGTCATTCTCGTCCAACTCCTCTAATTCAAGACTAGCGATAAGAGGATAACGATCATCTCGGTCAAAGAGGCGAGCATTCACCGCTTGATTGATATAACCATACTTCTTCTTGAAAGTATCGTAGGCTTGATTAAGTGTTGCAAGCAGTTGTTTGAATTTCCCTTCATCATAGTCTGTCGTCATTTGAATATCAATAATGGCTTGATAAGCATTTTTGATAGCAACCATGCCACGGATACGCTTGTTTTCTGTATCCGTAAGGGGTGTTTCATAGAAATAAATACCTTTGTAAAGCCCTTTACTTTTAGCTGCTTTAGAAGGTGTTTGACTTACCCATGTATTCGTAACAATATTAGGGTCTGCTTCTACTGCTGCTTCAAAGTCTAAAATGGCTTCTTCTTTGTATTTATCATCATATTTTACGAACTGTCCTTGTTCGTCTTGATAAAATATCATTTCAGCTGCACGTGAGCTAGGACGAATAGACGTGTTATCACGATAATAGACACGCCCATTTTTATCACAAGCATACTCGTTCAATCGAATGTCAAGTGAAGTAAGTAAGTCTTGGTCAAGATGATTCACTTCTTCTTTAAGGATAATATCACGAGGTTCTAGTCGCTCTACTTCGAAAGGCACTGTTACTTTTGATAGTGCTTCTTGAAGCTCTGAAGCTAAGTCAAAAGAGCTATCTACCACAAGATCCAGTGTTCCACCATTGAAATGACGTACCTTATAATCACCTAGGACACAAGGATTTTTACAAATAGCATCCTGGAAGAAATAGGGATTGAGTGAGACACGTTTATCAAAGGGGAGTTTATTTCTATCTGAAGACCAAAAGTCGATATTATTATCGGGAACAGGGATAAAAGCTCCTTTTTGGAAAAATAGGATATCTGTTACCACTCGTGTTCCAGCATCTTTAAAAGCAGTATTTGGTAAGCGGACACCACCTAAAAACTGAGTTCCGCTACGACGGAGTTCTGGCAGAATTGAACCAGCACTCTTATCTGCAGTACCAGTTGAAGTGATAGCAGCAACCATCCCATGATAGGGTACCAAATCGATAGCTTTCTTAAAGAAGTAATCATGAATACGATAAGGTTTATTATCATAAGCTTTATCGACAATACGAACATCCGCAAATGGAACATTCGTAATGACCAAGTCAAATGGTGTCCCTTCAAAGTTTACTGTTTCAAATCCTTGGACTAAAACAGTAGCATCTTGATGAAGGTGTTTAGCAATAGCACCAGTAATGGTATCAAGTTCAATTCCATAAAGAGTAGAATTCTTCTTGATATCCTCTGGCATTGTTTCAAAGAAGATACCAGTACCCATTGATGGATCAAGAATATTACCTCCTTTAAAACCACTTTCTACAATTTTATCCCACATTGCAGTAGCAATCTCTGGACTTGTGTAGTAAGCCGTCAAGGAGCTCATTTCCATCGCACGATATTCTTCTTTAGTGACGAGACTTTTTAGCTCATCACGTTCTTTTGCAAAACGATTAATCTTACTATCAAAGAAATCGTTAGCAAGTCCTCCCCAACCAACATAGTTAGAGAGAATTTCTTGTTCGGCACTGTCAGCTAGACGGTTATCTGCTTCGAGTGCTTTCACAAGTTTAATGGCAGAAAGGTTAGCTTGAACCTTTTCTGCTTTAGTCATTGTTTTATTTTGTTTTTGTTCTTCCATTGTTGTTCTTTCTCCTTAAAACTAAAAAAGACCTGGTATTATACCAGGTCTTTCTTTTTAGTTGTAGTATTTGTTTATCGTCTTCCTAAGTTAGGATGATGGTCTCCTAAAACAAACGGTTCATCGTTGAGTTCTGGTATTGATACCCAATAAAAATCATCGGTATCAAAACCGTGTGTCATGGCAATTTCATGCCAGACATCTGGAGCTTTCTTATCTAAAACTGAATTTTAAGCTTTCCACAATGGGCTAAAAATTGTTCTGCTTCTTTCTTAGCCTCTTCATCTGCAGCTTTGTTCCGTTCTCCTCTCAGTTGAATAATCCTATTATTTTTCAATTCTAGGGTATAAAGAGGAGTTTCTCTGTCAGTTTTATCACGTACAAAGACAATAATAGAGGAACCGTAGACAAAGTGTTCCTTTGCATACCTTCCAACACAGTGATGTAGGTGTTTCCCCTCTCTGACAATTTCACTTTCATCTTTAGGAAAGATAAATGCATACTTGTCAAATGTTGTCTGAGCCTTCATCATGTTTGCCAAGCGTTCAGCTGTTACAATTCTCAACTTCGCCTCTTTCTTTTCTTCCTCACGTCTTCTTTTCTCCGCTCTCAAATTACTTACGGCATTAGTTACACGTAAATGAGTCCCACGTTCTAGTTGATTCTCGAGAAGAACCGAATAATTTTCGACAATCTCTGTATGTTTGTTTTCCCAATTTTTAGGTATAACTACATAATCTCCATCAAATGGAATTCCCAGAGCTTCTACCATTTCTCGATAGTCCTCATAATCACGAAGACAGACCTCATTTTTCATCATCCAGTTAATGAAACGAATTGGTTTCACCGTGGATGGTAAGATACTATTTAAATGCTTAATTAGTGGCGTCCTATTAGGAACCATAGCATTTATAAGCAACTCGTATAAACCCTCGAACGTTCGACCATATTGTCTACGCATATCTTCCT
Organism: Streptococcus sp. 27098_8_74; assembly: GCF_041431705.1. Classification (NCBI taxonomy): domain Bacteria; kingdom Bacillati; phylum Bacillota; class Bacilli; order Lactobacillales; family Streptococcaceae; genus Streptococcus; species Streptococcus sp. 27098_8_74. The sequence continues at coordinate 5,018 of NZ_JAPVYF010000040.1, read as the reverse complement.
CGAAAAATGCCTTTTCGATATTCATATCCGTATTTTTTAGATACTGTTTATTCCTTCTGAGAAAATTCATGGTAACCTTACCCATATTTGCATGCTTATGTCCAAGACTACATGAGTAATAAGACCTATAAAACGTAGTACCTACCAATTCTTTGACGACTCCACGCGCCTTGATTTTTTGAGCGAATTCAATACGTTCTCGATATTTATAAAGATGAGGTAGCACTGAGCTTATCTCGAAATTTTCTTTAATCACTTCATCAAAATCTAAGTATCTCAACTCAGATTTTGATTGTAACTTTTCAATAAGATTTTCCATACCACCATAAAGCGTATAGACACTAAATGCACCAGAACCGAAAAAGAGAGCATTTCTCTGATTTTGGAATCCAGTACTATAGATTTCTTTACCTTTTTTAGCTGAAAGATATGGATCCCAGTGTGCTTTTACCATCTTATTGTTGGCAAGCTGATAAAAGTTATAAAGGCTGACGTCAAACTTTTCTTTTCCTTCTTCAAATGATTGAGTCACTGCATACATTTGCATTTCAATGCGTTTCTTTGTGACTCCCGTCCAGACAAAGTAAAAAGTATCTCCTACAAAGGTTAAACGGCTGTTAAGTGATAAACGTTTTGTAACCTTTTCCGAGAATTTTTTTCGGTCGGAAGAGATAATTGTCTTAGACTTATTTGACCATTCATAGATAGGAAAATCATTCTTCGCCCATTTGAAAAATCCGTTAGGAACTTTTAAACGATTATCTACGATTTCTTGAATATTCTCTGCTTTTGTCATTGTTTTTCTCCTTAATTAATAAAAAATGGCCCTAGGACCATTTTTCTATTTATTGTTGTTAAAATTCGCCTTCTTCAATAGATAAATCCGAAAAAAGATCTAACTGTTTCTCATCCTTTACAGGAGTTTTCTTAGTTGGTTTTTTCTTTTTTGGCTTCTTGGTTGGCTTCTTAGTTGGTTGCTTGGTTGATTTCTTACTACCAGTAGTCATTTTACCTACAACTGGTTTAGTCTCAACCTTTTCAGCGGTAAAATACTCTTTAACCCAAGAAAAGACTGTGGCATCATCAACCATAGCACCCTGACCCTCTCTATACTCAGATTTACTAGCTTTTCTGATGCAGTAAGCCATAGCATCCTTAATCGTACGATCAAGATGTTTGAGAATCCCAGCAATCAGCTCATCATCCTCTTGATTATCAACTACCCAATTATGAATAGCATCCTCAGTCGGTGTATGTGCTTCAGCCATTTCTTCATCAAAATGGCTTACTGCCATGAAGCGGTCAAAAGCATCAATCTTAATTGTATCAGTCATTGTTTTTCTCCTCTTTTATTTAATCAAAGCTACATTTCGTTTCCCATCTTTTCCTTGTTTCATTTCTAAAACATCATGTGGGATTGAAAAGCCATCTTTATGAACTGTTGTAACGACACTTAATCCTGCAGAAACAGCCTTAAGTACTGCTTCTACTTCTTCTTGTGTATTAGCTTCACCAATAAACAAGACGTCAGGGTTGAAGCGTAATACAAAAGTCACGAGCTTTTCCAGTTCCATACCGTTAGCCTCATTGACTTGTAGCTGGCAAAAAGATACATCTTTTATTTCGACATGTCTTTCAATTGTCATTACTTTTCCTCCTTTAAAAGCCTCAGAAAGTAACGAGTAGGCTAAAGTCGTTTTGCCGACACCTGCAGGACCAGTAATGACATGTAAGCCTGGAATGCGTACTTGTTCAAGTACTTCTTCCATACAACTACTATCAAACTCACTCGAAGATATTCTTCGCTCATTCACATGAATAAGTCGGATAGACATCGTTTCTAATCCTTGAAAATTAACTATCGTCGATATCCTAATGGTGATAACTCTACCATCATCCAACTGATAGTCACAAGTTCTTACCTGACTACAACTTTCTGTTACGTCCATCTCAGCCATAAATTTAATATGACTAAATAGCGCATCCGCATCTTCTGATGAAATGAAGTCATGGACCTGTTTAACATCAGAATTTCTAAATGCTACCTCGTAGACTTCACCATGTGGGAAGAAGGTAATATCTTGAGCTTCGTTATTAATAGCTTTGTTCAAAATATTGTTTATTGTCTCAATCATTGCTTTCTCCTTTTTCCGTTTCTAGTAACAGCTTTAACTCTGCAGCTTCTTTCTGCAATTCACGAATCGTACTCAACAACTCGTAACGTTTAGAAAGAACCTTATCTCTATCAAGAATTGTTGTTTTATTGATAAGGTCAACCTTATCAATTTTATACAGTTTACAGAGCATCGAAAATTGTGGTTCTTTAGGAATAGACCGTCCTTTTTCATAATTATTGACAGTTCCTTTAAAAACCCCAATTCTATTTGCAACATCTTGAAGAGATAGAGGTCTATCTAATTCTTTCCTAGCTGTTTCTAGTATTGAACCTAATGCCACTCTATCTAAAGTGTAATAAGGTTCCAAATACTTTTTGACCGTCATTTCAGTCATTGTTTTTCTCCTCTCAGAACTCAAACAAGCTTAACTGTTCTCCTTCAGTTGTTGGTTTATCTTCAAGTGGCTTTCGACAAGCTACTAGTGTTTTTGGCTCCTTCTCAACCTTATAAATAGGTTGCATTGCACGATAGTTCTCAAAGAACGTATCAAAAAATGCAAACAAAAGGTGTCGACATTGCCTCAAAGCTCTATACTCTAATCGAGTATAGTAAGTAGCTTCATCAGATAACAGTTCAGAATCTTTGGTATAAGTTTCAAAAACCCACCATTCAAAGCCACGTGCAAACACTTCAGTCGGTGTCAAATAATAATCCAACTTCTTCTTAATATGAACAGCTTGAGCTAAGTCCGTTCTGATTTCCTCAGCTGTTTGAATAAGTTTTAGCAAGCTAGCCTTGTAGATATTACGAATATCTTTAAAGCTATGTGATGTAGAGCTAATGATACCTGATTGATCATACGTATAGTCTAAATAATGTCCATACTCATGTATGAATGATGAGGAATCTCTTACATCAACTGCCATGATATTTAACCCTGGCACATAAAGTCCGCTTGCTTTATGTTTTCCTAGCTTTCGGAATTTGAGTTCGGGTTCTACAGTAGAATGAGGTAAGTGATTACACAACTTCTCCCATTCGTTCTCTAGAACCTTGAATTTCTCCTTGTCAAAATCACTACCTCGATAACGCTCGGTATCCACTTCAACTTTCGAAAACCCTAAATCAAGAAATGACGTATTACTGTTCATTTCATGATCTTGAAAGATTTTATCCTCACGCACACTGGCTATCGTCTTAGTTGACTGATTAACATATTGTGCATTTAGGTTGGCTGCAAGAGCATCTTCATACTCTCTTTTAAGAACGTTAGCTATCTTTTGGATATTTCCATAATAACTACATTCCTTGTAGATACCTTCACTATGGATAGACATCAATTCAAGAAAGCTAAAAGATACTAGTCCATACCTTGTTTGTGAATTTCTCTCTCTCCAAAAACTTAGGTTTTTCTTCAAAGGTACTCTAACCTTTGAATCGTCGACAATGAGAAGATACAAAGTGCGTTTGGTATCTTCTGCACTTTTAGTAGCAGGTAATCTACTCCCATGGAGTGTGAGAAGAATCTGTTCACCGAAAAGGTGTTCTTGATTTTCTTCATCCCTCAAACTCATGCCCTCGAACAGTCTTTTTAGCTTATTCGAAAAATGAGCTTGATCATAACCAATGCCTTCAATATCAGCCATGATGTCTTTGACTTTATAGGCTGTAAAGACATTATCTTGTCCGAACACCTCTACAGCTAGTGCTCCGACTTCTTGAGATAAAAGTTCATGACAGTGATATCTGCGAATATTCGCATAATAATTGCAAAATTTCCTCACGATATCGCAAGCTTTATCAGTCTCTTTTATCTTAGGAAAAGTGACTTTTTTAGTCGCTTGTTGTGCTACTGCTAGTAGATTTGTCATTTTTTTCTCCTTCATAGAAAAAAGGAAGGTTAGCTTAAAGCTACTACCTTCCTCTTTCTCTTATATGTACTATGTACGATACACTATAGACTATACATAGTATGATATACAATTTATTGCGTAAAAAAAGGAAACCTAATTATTGTTATCAAGTTTCCTTGCAAAATCTCGTTTATGTCTTTTGTGACTCTCGATATTTCGAGAAATATCATTCTTATCCCAGATTTGTAATTCCCAAGGATAATAGAAATTACTTCTGTTTTTAAAGTAGACATGGATGCCAGTATAGTCTTCAGTATCTTTTAAATACCAATTTTTTAGTCCGTATTCTTCCTTCCAATCATCTAAACGATTCATCACTTCAGTAATGACAGATGTTGGCAAAATGACACGTGCTCCAAAAATATCATTTAAAACCGAATTTACTGGATACCCTTCTGGTCTTTTAGTAAAACGCTCAATCTTGTCTAAAATAGATTCAGATGTCTTCACTCGATAGAAGTAACTAATATCGCTGACATCTGCTACCATTAAATAATCGTTGATAGATTCGTGTAGATTCAAACGATATTTTAGAATCTCATCAACCGGTACCTTCGCAAAAGTGTGCTTAAGATTAACTTTAGCAATTTTACCACTTTCAAAATACTCCTCTGAGTACTTTTTATGAATGGTGTTGATTTCAAAGATTAGTCGCTCTACTTTCTTGATATCTGTCACAAGCTCATACTTCTCCATATTTTTTTCTCCATTATACCATATCCTGTTTATTAAACGTTTTGAACTTAATCTTTTCTTCTGGGGAAGCTTTCAAAAGGAAATCATCAATTCCCTTTTCGTGAGGCCAGATTAGAGCACGAACCGTACAAGACTGCTTAGTAACTAGATCTTGAACCATGTCATACATGCGTTCAAATACCGAGTCATTATCCTCAAAGTCTTGGTCAAATGCAAGATAAATTGGTTTAACCTTTTTGAGTTCAGTCTTTCCGATAAAGTCCGAGATAGGACGCCATGCTGCTACTCCTGC
>NZ_JAPVYF010000039.1:0-11652 GCF_041431705.1 Streptococcus sp. 27098_8_74 | reverse complement strand
ACTTATCTTGTCAATAACTTTTTTAAAGTTTTGGAACCTTTTCAAGTTTGTGGCAAGTCTGTTAAGACAACTTTTATATCTTAACACCCAATTTAGTTATTGTCAATAGGTTTTTTCAAAAAAATAAAGGAAGCACGTTTCTCAACCTACTTCCCTTTTTTATTATTTAGCTTCAATCAGACCGTAGTTACCGTCTTCTCGTTTATAGAGAACATTAGTTGTATGATCTTCGCTATCAGTATAGATAAAGAAGTCATGACCCAACAATTCCATTTGAAGGATGGCTTCTTCAACATCCATTGGTTTCAACTCAATGTTTTTAGTTCTTACAACTTCAACAGCTGGTGCTTCTTCAACTTGTTCGTTATTAAAATCAGCTGAGAATACTTCTCCTGTTGGAACTTTTTCACGATGCTTACGTGCAATTTTTGTTTTGTTTTTACGGATTTGTCTTTCAATCTTATCAACCACTAGGTCAATAGAACCATACATATCTTGCGAAACATCTTCTGCTCTTAGTGTTACAGAACCTGTTGGAATAGTAACCTCTACTTTAGCTGTCTTTTCGCGATAAACCTTAAGATTTACACGTGCATTCAATTCTTGGTCTTCGTTGAAGTATTTTTCAACTTTGCTAAGTTTACTTTCAACATAGTCACGAAGTGCTTCAGTTACTTCGATGTTTTCGCCACGGATACTATATTTAATCATAAAAGACCTCTTTCTCGCTTGTTAGCGTTTTCTTTATCTTTATTATATCCTTTTCATGAAAATTTGCAAGGATTTTTATTATCTAGCTAGTGAAAAGGTCAAAACTTCTTTAATACCTATACCTTCTAACAGTTGAACCATCTGATATAAAGTGGAACCCGTTGTATAGATATCATCCACTATAATAATCTTATCTGGTAGATTTATACCTTCCTTGAGATAGAAGGCATTATCTTGACTTAGACGCTCCTCGCGTGTTTTCGAGGATTGCTTCTCAATATCTCTTTTCTCAAAGATATCCCGATAGGGAATTCCCTCTATCAATCCCTCAACTTGGTTGAATCCTCTTTCTGCCAAGCGTTCTTCCGATAATGGGACTGGCACTATGGTATAACCTTTCTTCAAAAATGGTTTTAAGTTGTTTTTAATATCTTGTTGAAATATTTTTCTAAGACAATAGTCTCCCATAAATTTATAGCGACTAAAATACTCTTTCATATTTTCTTCATATCGATAAATAGCAAGGTGCTTAGGAATATAGCCTTTTTTCATCCAAAGTTTACAATCAATACAAGTATCTTCATATAACTCTTTATTACAATTTTGACATCTTTCTTTTGAGAGGTTTTTAAACTGATATTTACAAGATCGGCAAGAGTACTCTTTTCTTTGGTTAAACATAATGAGGTCTCTTAATTTTGGTACTGATTCAATCCAATCATTACATAGCAGACACTTCATTGTTAAACCCTCCTTTTTTATTCATAACCTTTATCTCTTCTCGACACCGAAGCATTGATTTGGATAGTCCTTCATGAAAGAAATAAAGCTTTCCTGTCGGTCTATCTGGTGATCTTCCAACTCGACCTCCAATCTGAATAAGACTCGAACTAGTATATAAGTGATGATTTGCCATACAAACAAAAACATCTACTTGTGGAAAGGTTACACCACGTTCGAGGATAGTTGTTGTAACTAGGATAGACAGTTCTTTTTTTCGGAACTTCTCTACGATAGTTGAACGCTCCTCGCTTTTTGAGGAAACAAAGGCCATTTTTTCATCTGGAAGATATTTTTGTAGAATACTTGTAAACTTTTCACCTATCGCTATATTTGGAAAGAAGATTAATAGAGGAAATTTTGATTTACGTTGCTTTTTAATCTGATAAAGAAGAGGTCTTGGAAGCTTGTCTCTTGTCAGAGATTTTTGTAATCTGCCCTGCCAGAAGAATTTAGGAAGTACTAAAGGATTTCCATGGAAACGTCTAGCAAGGTGATGCTTTTCTAAAGTCCCAAGTCGAACTTGCTCTTCTAAAGATAATGTTGAAGTCGCTGTTAAGTAAATAAATCGACCGGTTTGGGTCTTCGCTTGTACTACAGCATGATTTAACATGACATTTCCTACAAAAGGATATGCGTCTACTTCATCTACAATAACTAAGTCAAAACTCTGGTAAAACTTTAGTAGTTGATGTGTGGTAGCTATTACAAGCGGACTACCATCATATGGTTCACTCTCAGCATGAAGCAGGGAAATACTACAAGTAAAATCCCTCTTCATACGTAGAAATAATTCTCGACAAACATCAACCCGAGGACTTGCGATAGCTACATGACCTTTATTTTCAAGAACATAGGCAACGATGTTATAAATCATTTCTGTCTTACCAGCACCGGTCACAGCATGTACGAGACTATCTTTCTGTTTTTGATAAGTTCTCAAAAGTTTCTCTGAGACCTTAGCTTGATAGGGAGTCAGTTCTCCAAACCACTTCAAAACAGGAAATTCAATTTCTGATGTTTTGGAAGGAAAATAATAAAGTTCTTTTCCTTCTTGGTTTCTACCAAAGACAATACATGCTCTACAATAATACTGACCTCCCGGTAATTGCCAATCTTCCTCTATCCGACTGTAACATCTTTTACATCTAAGTTGTTTATCGACCTTTATCATACTTTCTAATGTTAAAGCCTCTGGGTGATAGTTCACTGGCAACTGCTCTTTCGTAAATAGTCGTCCATAATATTCTTTAGGTACCATATCTTTCTATTCGAAAATATGTTTGAATTCATCTTTTTATGATAAAATTTTTTTATGGATTACAAAACTATTGCCAACGATGGAATCGTTGAAGAAGAAATAAAAAAATCTCGTTTTATTTGTCACTTGAAACGTATCAGCCGTGAGGAAGAAGGAAGAGAATATATCGCTCAGATTAAGAAACAGCATCACAAGGCCAATCATTCTTGCTCTGCAATAATCGTTGGTGATGATGGCCAAATTAAGCGTTCCAGTGATGATGGTGAACCTTCTGGAACAGCTGGGGTTCCTATGCTTACTGTTCTAGAAAAACAAGGTCTTACTAATGTCGTAGCAGTTGTGACTCGTTATTTTGGAGGAATCAAGCTTGGGGCAGGTGGTCTTATCCGAGCTTACTCTGGTAGCGTTGCCCATGCTATTGAAGAGATTGGCCGAGTTGAAGTCAAGGAATTAACAGGACTAACCGTAGAGTTAACCTACTCTCAATACCAAGTCTTTTCCAACTTCCTTGAAAAAGAAGGACTCCAAGAATTTGATACAACTTTCTTATCAGATGTTTCTACTACTTTATTTGTCGAAGAGTCTGAGATTGAAAGACTCGGTCAGGAACTAACCGAATTCTATCAAGGGAAAGTTACTTATGAAAAATCTGGAAAGAAAATCGTTGAAATTCCTATCTGATAGTCAAACGTTATCACAGTGATAAAGAAGATGTATTTTACAAGTTGGCCCTACCGTCGTATACTTAGAACCATCAATCAAAGATTAAGAGGATTTTAAATATGACAATTTACAACTCAATTACCGAACTTGTTGGAAAAACACCTGTTATTAAACTTAACTCTATTGTTCCAGAAGGGTCAGCAGATGTTTACGTTAAACTCGAAGCATTCAACCCTGGTTCTTCAGTAAAAGACCGTATTGCTCTTCGTATGATTGAAGATGCTGAAAAAGCTGGTACGATTAAACCTGGTGATACCATTGTTGAACCAACTTCAGGTAACACTGGTATCGGTCTTGCTTGGGTCGGTGCTGCTAAAGGCTATAAAGTTGTTATCGTAATGCCTGATACAATGAGTGTTGAACGTCGTAAAATCATCCAAGCTTATGGAGCTGAGCTTGTTTTGACTCCTGGTAGCGAAGGAATGAAGGGTGCAATTGCTAAGGCTAAAGAAGTTGCTGCTGAACGCAATGGTTGGGTACCTCTTCAATTTGCTAATCCATCAAACCCAGCTGTTCATGCGGCTACAACTGGCCAAGAAATTCTTGAAGATTTTGGTGCAGAAGGTTTGGATGCTTTTGTTGCTGGTATCGGTACTGGTGGTACTATTTCAGGTGTTTCAAAAACCCTTAAGGCTGCCAATCCAAATATCAAGGTTTATGGTATCGAAGCTGACGAATCTGCTGTCTTGAATGGTGATAAACCAGGACCACACAAAATCCAAGGTATCTCAACTGGTTTCATTCCTGACACATTGGATACAAAATCATATGACAGTGTTGTGCGTATTCCTTCTGATGAAGCTATCGCAACATCACGTACATTGGGTAGCCAAGAAGGTTTCCTAGCTGGTATCTCATCAGGTGCTGCTATTGCTGCTGCCCTAAAGGTTGCCGCTGAGCTTGGCGAGGGCAAAAAAGTCTTGACACTCTTGCCTGACAATGGTGAGCGCTACCTCTCTACAACACTTTACGATTTTCAAGACTAATAAAAAAGAAGCTGGAGCATAATGCTCTAGCCTCTTTTTATTGTATAAAGTTAAACCTGTAGTTCATTAATTACTAGAAAAAGTAAGGATTTTAATCTTATTTCCACTGAACTGTTCCTACAAACTTTCTGTTTTTTTTATCCTTGTTATTAGTCTAACTCTTTTGCTTCTGTTTCTGCAATTTCAGTAACTGTAAATCCTGATTCTACAAAAACCTTCTTGAGTTGTTCAATCCCAATCTCTCCTTCAACTTGAAGTTCAACACGAAGCACAGTGTCATTTTTAGGGGCAACAATTGTACGTTCGATGTTGAGATTCTCACTAGCAATAAGGTTCGCAATTTTTTCCAAAACACGTGGAGTATCTGTAACTTCCAACCCAATACGAATTCCAGCTTGACCATAACCGGAAATTTCCAAGAAAGCACGAAAGACATCTTTATCTGTGATAATTCCTGAAATTTGGTCATTGTCCACAACTGGAAGGACTCCAACCTTATTTTGAAGCATGATATAGATTGCATCCTCAAGGCTAGCATATTTGGAAACAGTAAGGACATTCTTGATCATGATATCTCCTACTTTTGTCTTATTAAGGAGATAGTTCATTTCATAAATTGACAAGCTTGTTGCTTTTGATGGTGAGGCCTCCGCCATTGTACCTTCTGTAACAAGCCCAACAAGTTTATCGTGTTCAATTACTGGCAAACGGCGCAAACCTTTCTCACGCATAATATCTGCAGTTGCTGCAACTGTTGTTTCTGGTGAGACATAAACTACACGTTTCGTCATAAAATCTTTTACTGCCATGTTTCATTTTCCTCCGAATGATTTCTTACTTGTATTATACCACACTAAGTGAAACCGATTGCAATATTTTACTGAAAAATTAGTATTTCACAATCAGCATGAGACGATAGAAAAACGCCCTCGGGCGCTTTTTCTTATCCTCCAAGATAGGCTTTACGAACTTCATCTGATGCAAGAAGTTCTTCACCAGTACCTGAAAGAACCACTTTACCTGTTTCAAGAACATAACCGCGATCAGCAATTGACAAAGCCTTATTGGCATTTTGTTCAATCAAAAGAACTGTAGTTCCTTGCGCCTTAATATCTTCGATAATATCAAAAATTTCTTGAATAAAGATTGGAGCAAGTCCCATTGAAGGTTCATCCAAAAGCAAAAGTTTTGGACGGCTCATAAGGGCACGACCCATTGCAAGCATTTGTTGCTCACCACCAGAAAGTGTCGCTGCATCTTGATTCTTACGTTCTTCTAGACGTGGGAAACGTTGGAAGACTTTTTTCAAGAGAGCTGCGTTCTCTTCTTTATTTGTATGAAGGAAAGCTCCCATTTCAAGATTTTCCATTACGGTTAATCCTGCAAATACATGACGTCCCTCAGGTACTTGAGCCAAACCTTCGGCAACAATCTTACGTGCTGGTGTTTTGTGGATGTCGTTTCCAAGATAAGAAATGGTTCCCTCAGTTGGACGAACAAGACCTGAGATGGTACGAAGAATTGATGTCTTACCTGCACCGTTAGCTCCGATAAGAGTTACGACTTCACCTTCATTAACTTCAAAGCTGACGTTTTTTACAGCTTCGATCGATCCATATTTAATTGAGAGATTTTCAACTTTCAACATTGCCATTACGCTTCACCTCCCAAGTAAGCTTCAATAACGCGTTTGTTATTCTTAATTTCATCAGGTGTTCCTTCGGCAATCAAGCGTCCATATTCCAAAACATAAATACGTTCAGTAACATCCATGACCAAACTCATATCGTGCTCAATCAAGATGATGGTAATTCCGAAGTCTTTTTGAATTTGACGAATATGAGCAGTCAATTCAGCCGTTTCTTGTGGGTTCATACCCGCAGCTGGTTCATCAAGGAAAAGAATTTTTGGTTCTGTTGCAAGTGCACGAACAATTTCCAAATGACGTTGTTGTCCGTAAGCCAAGTTTTTCGCAAGTGTATCTGCCTCACCATCCAAATTGAAGATAGCCAACAGTTTCATAGCTTTTGCTTTTAACTCTTCTTCACTTGAATAGTACTTAGGCAAACGCAAAAGAGATGCAAAGAAATTTGAAGGTTGCTTATTTGATAAACCAACAAGAACGTTTTCAAGTACAGTCATGTCTTTGAAAAGACGGATATTTTGGAAAGTACGTGACAAACCGAGTGAAGCGATTTTATAAGGTGCTTTACCGTTTAGGACTGTACCATCAAGTGTAACAGTCCCTTTACTTGGCTCATAGACACCTGTCAAAAGGTTAAACAAGGTTGTTTTACCAGCACCATTTGGTCCGATAAGCCCAACCAACTCACCTTCATTAAGTTCCATTGAAACATCACCAACGGCAGTCAAACCACCGAAGTTTTTAGTCAGATTTTTAACTTCAAGAAGTGCCATTTTTATTTGCCCTCCTTAGATTTATTGAAGAATTTTGAGAGATAGAGTTCTTTTGTTCCAAGAAGTCCACCTGGACGGAAGAGCATTACAAGAATCAAAGCCAAGGCGTAAATAATCATACGAAGGTTTGAAACATTTTGTAGGAACATGTTGATAATACCAAGAACAACAGCGGCAATGATAGTACCTGTGATAGATCCAAGACCACCAAGAACGGCAATGATAAGGTAATCAATTGATTTCATGATAGTGAAGTCTTTTGGCACGACTGTACCGATGTAGCTGACATAAAGTGAGCCAGCAATCGCTGAAATCATGGCACCGATAACAAAGATAAGAACCTTCATTTTTGTGACATTAACACCCATTGACTCAGCAGCAATTTCATCTTCACGAAGAGTGATTGCTTGACGTCCAGTTGCTGAACGTAAGAAATTAAGCACCAAAATTGTAATGATTACCACAAAGAAATAAATTACAGGCCAACTAGTATAAGGAAGGATACCTGTCAAACCAGCGGCACCATTGGTCAATTCACCACCATTAACGATAATGATACGGATGATTTCAGCCATACCAAGAGTTGCAATGGCAAGGTAGTCACCTTTCAAACGAAGGGTAGGTAGACCAAAGATAAGGGCAACAATAGCTGCGATGATGACACCGACAACCATTGAGAGGTAGAAACCGTCATATGTTGGCATCATACCAGTGATGATAGCTGATGAATAGGCACCAATTGCCATGAAACCAGCTTGACCAAGTGTAAATTGCCCTGAGAAACCAAGAACCAAGTTAGTACCAAGTCCCATAAGGATTGAGATTCCAATCCCCATTAAGATTTGGATGTAGTAAAGGTTCATGATACCTGAAAGTTCAAGAGCTTTCAAGATAAGGAAGAGCCCAATGATAAGACCAAACCAAATAAGGTTTACTTTTAGATTTTTCTTCATGTCTTACACCTTCTCTTTCACATTTTTACCGAGGATACCCGCTGGGCGAACCAAAAGGATAACAATCAAGACACCATAAACGATGGCATCACGGTAACTTGACAAACCAATTGCAGTTGATAATGTCTCCAAAATACCGATAACAAATCCACCAAGTGCTGCACCAGGGATAATACCGATACCACCAAGAACAGCGGCAACAAAGGCTTTAATACCTGGCGTCATACCCATAAGAGGTTCGATAGAGTTATAGTAAAGACCAATAAGGACACCCGCTGCCCCTGCTAGTGATGATCCAAGAGCAAAAGTGAAGCTAATAGTGTTATTAACATTAATACCCATCAATTCAGCGGCATCACTGTCTACAGATACGGCACGCATAGCTTTACCCATCTTAGTCTTTTTAACAATCAATTGAAGAGCAACCATAAGCACAAGCGCAACTACCAAGATAAGCAATTGCACATTTGTTACAGAGATTGATCCAAGATGATAAGTCTCAATTGCAATCTTTTGAGGAAATGAACGTGTATCTGCCCCTACAAATAGAACCATGATGTACTCAAGGAAGAATGAGACACCGATAGCTGTAATCAAGGCAGAAATACGTGTCGAATTACGGAGCGGGCGATAAGCCAAGAACTCAATAACAACCCCTAAAATCGCACAGACAAGCATAGCAAAGACAAGGGCAACCCAGAAATTCATTCCAAGGCTATTAATCGCATAGTAACCAACGAAGGCACCCATCATATAGATGTCTCCATGGGCAAAGTTAATCAATTTGATAATCCCATAAACCATGGTATATCCAAGGGCAAGTAGGGCATAGATACTACCCAAGATAATACCATTGACTAGTTGTTGGGGAAGTTGTTCAAAAAACATATATAACCAAACTTTCTAGTTCATTTTCAGTATAGATAATAGATTATTTTTTAATTTCAACGGCTTCCGCTGAAACTTCTTCACCATTATCTCTTTTAACCATAAGAGCTGCTTTAATAGGGTTATGATCCTTATCAATCGTCATTTTACCAGTAACCCCGACAAAGTTTTTCAAATGTGCTAAGTTATCAGCAATATCAACTGATGTTTTCGCATCTTTAGATGCTTCTGCAATCATATAAACTGAATCGTACGCTAGAGCAGCAAACATATTTGGTTCAGTTTTGTAAGCTTTTTTATATGCTTCGATGAATCCTGATGCTTTGTCAGAAAGAGAAACATTTGTTGAATATCCTGATACATAGTAGACGTTTGACGCATTCTTTTTACCTGCAAGCTCAGTGAATTTCGCATCACTGAATCCATCAGGTCCAAGGATTGGTTTATCAATTCCAAGGTCACGTGCTTGTTTAGTGATAATACCAGTCTCAGTATAGTAACCAGGCATTACAATCGCATCATAATCAAGGTCTTTAAATTTAGTCAAAGCTGACTGATAGTCCTTGTCACCTGAAGCAAAGGTAGCTTCAGTAACGATTTTACCTTTATATTCACGCTTGAATTCATCCGCAATCCCCTTTGCATAATCCGAAGCATTATCATAGTAGAGAACTACTTTCTTAGCATTCAAATTATTGTAAGAATAAGCTGCCAAAACTTTACCTTGGTAGCTATCTTTAAAGGTTGTACGGAAAACAAATTTCTTAGCTCCGTTAGCATCTACCGTAAGGTCATCCTGAGTACCAGAAGGTGTCAACAAAGGAACCCCTGTTTTTTGTGATACGAGGCTAGCCGCAGCGACAGCACCTGATGTCGCTGGACCAACGATAGCATTTACATTATTCTGAATAGCCAAGTTCGTTGAAGATGTTGAAGCTTCAGCATTTTCAGATTTATTATCTTTTGTGACAAGCTCAAGCTTTTTGCCATCGACGCCACCAGCTTTGTTAATTTCGTCAACAGCCAACTTAATACCATTCTGCTCTGCCTTACCATAGGCTGCAACGGCACCTGTCAACTCCATGTTAACACCAATTTTGATTGTATCGCCAATCTTAGTACCATTGGCATTAGCAGTCACATCTGGTGACTTGCCACAGGCAACCAAGAAAATGGAAGCAAAAAAGGCTAACACAATAAGTGTGATCTTTTTAGACATAAGATTTCTCCTTAATATTTTCTTAAAAAAGTCCACCTTATAGCTTACAGAATTATCAGACAATTGTCAACTACACACAACTAAGCTTTAGCGGCAGTAATCGTTTCCATTGCTTTAAGAATAACTCTTATTAAAGAAAAAAACTTTTCTCTTATTAAAGAGAAAAGTTCTTAAACGGTTCAGGGACTGAGGTGTCGTAACGTTCCAGACTACCTACAAAGTCCATATCAATATCAGAATAGTAGGAAGGCAGAACTTTTTTCACTGCTTTCATTCCATCGAGCTCTTTCAAAATATCCTCGACCTTGTCCTCATCTACATAAAGGTGCACATAACGCATCTTATAAGAATGGTAGACAACATCCCCAAACTTGGCAATTTTACGTAAGTCTCTATTGTAGTATAAATAAACAATAATGCCTTGACGCTTAATCATGACTCATCTTCTCCTTTATGTTAGTGTCTCCCTTTTTATGATGTGGTTTATGAGGGGCAAGAGGTAGCCCAGTATCAATAAAAATCTGGTCTGAAACAGCTTGGGCAATCTCCTCACCAAGATTGGCTAAAATAGTCTGCAAATCGAACTCTGCCTGACGATAGCCAATAACCACCTCGTTCAAATCAATTTGGCGCTTCATTCGCAAAACCTGACGTTTCAACTCTCTCACATCTGGTCTAAAAGCTTCGTACTCCTTAGCAGTATCATAGCTATCCTTTAATTCCTGAAATGCAAAGAGTTGCTCTTGAAGTTCTCTGTCATTTTCGAATTTCTGGCGTTTCAAACGGTAATTTTCTACCTCAGGTAGCTTTAGAAAATACGAAACAAGACAATCTATAGCTTGATCAATAGCAAGCAACTCCTCATTGATTATTAACATGTTTTCTATTATAACACAAAAAGCCAGATGAAACGGTCCTTATATAACCTATTTACATCCGACTTTTATTTAAGATCAACTAGTCTTATTTTAATTGGTTATTAGCCATGATTTCGTCAATGAAACCATATTCAAGCGTTTCTTGAGCACTCATCCAATTGTCACGTTCAGCGTCTACATGAACTTTTTCAATTGGTTGTCCAGAATTATCTGCCAAGATTTGCTCCAAGTTATTACGTGTCTTGAGCAAGTGTTCAGCTGCGATAGCCATGTCTGTTTGTTGCGTACCGCCACCAGTACCACCCATTGGTTGGTGAATCATGTACTCAGCATTTGGCAACATGAAACGTTTACCCTTTGTACCGCTTGAAGCAATAATTGTACCCATTGATGCTGCCATCCCCATAACGATAGTCTGAACATCAGACTTGATGAAGTTCATTGTATCAACAATGGCAAGACCTGCTGATACCGAACCACCTGGTGTATTAACATAAAGATAGATATCTTTTGTATTGTCTTGAGCATCCAAGAACAAGAGTTGGGCGATAATTGAGTTTGCCATATTATCTTCAACAGGACCTGTTAACATGATGATACGATCCTTGAGCAAACGTGAGTAAATATCATAAGAACGCTCACCGCGTGATGTTTGTTCAATTACTACAGGAATCATATGAATCCTCCTTTTAATATTGTCTTGATGCTATTATATGATTTTAGTCAAATTAGGTCAAATAAAAAACATCATTCTTAGCACTCTTTCTAAAAGAGTGCTAAACTCTCCTAAACCAATCTCACTTAAAACTTATTAATCTAGTAAAAAAAGGGAAAT
>NZ_JAPVYF010000038.1:0-12294 GCF_041431705.1 Streptococcus sp. 27098_8_74 | reverse complement strand
GTCAGTAAGTGCCTCGGCTTCAGCAAGTACATCAGAATCAGCAAGTGCGTCAGCCTCAGTAAGTGCTTCAGAATCAGCAAGTACTTCAGAATCAACAAGTGCGTCAGCCTCAGCAAGTACTTCAGAATCAACAAGTGCCTCAGCCTCAGCAAGTACATCAGCCTCAGCAAGTACATCAGAGTCAGCAAGTGCGTCAGAATCAGCAAGCGCCTCAGCCTCAGCAAGTACATCAGAATCAGCAAGTGCGTCAGCCTCAGCAAGTGCGTTTGAGTCAGTAAGCGCCTCAGCCTCTGTAAGTGCATCAGCGTCAGCAAGTGCATCTGAGTCAGCAAGCGCCTCAGCTTCAGCAAGTGCGTCAGCGTCAGCAAGTTCTTCAGAGTCAGCAAGCGCCTCTATTTCGGCTTCTAATTCTGTAATTTCAAGTAAAGGTCAGCCAGCCATTCTATCACTTGAAAGCCTAGATATTGAAAGCGTCATTGCCTCAGATTCTATCAGTACATCATCAAGCGTTTCAGTATCAGAGTCAGCATCATTGAGTGTCTCATTGAGTGAATCACAATCAGCCTCAGTAAGTGCTTCGATTTCTGCAAGTGAGTCTGTATCGTTGAGTGAATCACAAAGTGCAAGTATGTCTGTATCAGAATCAGAGAGCACATCAGTTTCTGTATCAGAGTCAGCGTCAGCGAGCGCATCCGCTTCTGTATCAGAGTCAGCTTCTACATCAGCATTCTTGAGTGCCTCTGAAAGCACAAGTGCTTCAAAAAGTCTTTCAACATCATTGAGTACTTCAGCAAGTCTTTCAACCTCTACCTCAACAAGTGCTTCAGTGTCTGCCTCATTGAGTGTCTCAGAATCAACTTCTGAAGTGAAAGATCCTAAACACAAACGTGGTAGCCAAGCGCTTCCTAAGACTGGTGAGAAAGACTCATCATTAGGTATGGTCTTGGGTGCTTTGGCAACTGCAACAGGTCTCGCCTTTCTTGCTAAACGTAAGAAAGATGAAGAAGAAAGTGAAGACTTCTAAGTCTTAGTAAGTTTAATCATTATCTTCTAGCGAGATAATCAAATATCCCCTATCGATTAGAGTGATTTCCTAATTGGTAGGGGGATTTTTTTTAGTTTGATATTCTAAAAATACAAATAGTTTTAATAAGTCTTAGGGTTACCATTATTATCGTATTTTTAGGGGGATGAAAGAAGTGATTAATTGCTAGAAAGCAATCTTGAAATGAGATTTTTTGCTTAATTTTATGATAAAATTTAAAGGAGTGTTTTAATCAAAAATAAATGGAGTATATATGTTCTTTAGAAGGAATGAAGGTCAATATCGTGAAACCGATCGTGTGACACGCTTTAAATTGGTTAAGTCAGGGAAGCACTGGCTTCGTGCGGCGACGTCGAATTTTGGTCTTTTCAAGGTGCTTAGAGGAGGCGTGGATACACCGTCTGTTGCTGGCCATCAGGTAGAGGTGGATGCACCTGCTTTTTCAGGTCAGACAGTGCTTAAGGGAGTGCTTGCAACGGGGGCCTTGTTAGGTGGTTCTGTTGCGACTCAAGTAGCTCATGCAGATGAAATGACTAATCAACCGATTTTGGAAAGTGAAGCAGGAGCTAAGACTGATCTTTTGGCTGCATCTGATTCCGTTGTTCTTGGAAATATGGAGTCTGTGTCCAGTGTTCAAGAGAGTCAAGTAAATAGTCAAGAGTCATCAGAAACTGCGTCAAGTCAGACTTCGGAGGCTTCTTTGAGTGAGTCTTTATCACGTAGCCAATCGGTGTCTGCTTCTGAATTAGCTTCAAGATCGACATCCTTGTCATTGAGTGCCTCGCTTTCTGCTTCCTTGTCAGCTTCATTAACTTCTAAGTCGGAATCAGTAAGTCAGACGGATTCTTCTTCACATAGTCTGTCAGAGAGCGCAGCTGAAAAATCATCAGAGCATAGTGCAAGTGCATCTGTTCAGTCAGTTAGCAAGAGTGATAGTGGTAGCGACTCTAAAGTAGGGCTATCCCTTGTCAGCTCAGAGTCAACTTTGTTAAACACTTCCTTGACATCTGAAGTGCAAACGAATCGCCAATTATCTGATACGGCGACTGGGCTACTAGCTGCCTCGGTTGTGGCTGATGCTGAGCGTTTAGAACAAGAAAAGCGTCTCAAAGATTTAGCCTTAGACATTTATACCTATAAAGCTCAAGCTGTTGATTTGCCAAATACGGAGGTTGCTATTCTCAAGGGAGATAAAGCCTTGGATGCCATTCGTGTCAGTCTGGCTGATCGTGATAGCGATGTGTCTCCTACGATAACTCAGGCTCGTCAGGCTAGAAATAGTCTTGCCAATGCGGTGCTTCGTGCGACATCTGGTCAGCGTGATCCTCGTAATGGTTCTCGCATTGATGCTGATAGCAACCTCCGTGCACCCCAGTATAATTTAGGTCTGGCTAACAATGCCTTGATTTCTGTTTATAACTCTGACTACATCAATCAAGCTTATAATGTTGTTGAAACCATTCCTACACGAAATAGTATTAAAAGCATTGGCTACGCTTCTGGTAGTGATCGAGTGAATGGCATCAACGTGCCTCAGACCTCTGCATTGAAAAATAGTGCAGTCGCCTTTAATATTGTGGGGACTGTTGGGCAGACAGAGGTCGTAACGCCTGGGAAAATTTATAATGTTTCTTTTGTAGTGACTAATACGGCTAGGCAGTCAGTGACACGTACGCTTCGTATTCAGGTTTTGCCACAAAATGATGGCATTCGAAACCCGATTACGGCTGTGACAACGGGGACTTTTGTTAATGACACAAGTAATCTCGCTCAAGCCGAAAAAGATAAGGTTTGGGAGGCCTTTAAGAATGCTAACCCAAATATTGCCACTTCAAAGGATTTTAAATCTTATTCGGTTTCATCATCTGGTGTGGTGACTATTACTTATAAAGATAACACCACAAATGATGTGACGGCTCCAGTGAAGCGACTTGCAGCACCAACGGTTGAAACGAGATTATTGGACAAGGCTTACACGCAGACACCTGTAACGGTGACAGGAGCTGAGCCAGGTTCTACAGTCGTTCTATACAATAATGACGACGAGGTTGGAACAGCAGTGGCAGATGCTTCGGGTCAAGCGATTGTGACGCCGACAGTTAAGTTACAAACGGGTGGTGTAACAGCCAAAGCTCGCATCATGTATGATGATTATGCGGTATACTCAGATGCCAGCAATTCCGTGGCTGTAACGGACGGAACTCGTCCTGAAGTGACGGCCAAGTTGACTGTCGATGGTGTGGAACCTAAGTCTACGCCTCTCGAAGGTGGTGGGAAAAACTATATCATCTATGCTGGTGATGATGCTGTTTTGACTTTCACGGCTACAGATGACAGTGGCAAGCTTAAAGAAATGAAAGTCGTTGCAAGAGCCGACTTGGATGACAATGCCTTGAACGGAAATTTCTTTGGTAGTAGCCAGTATGGAACAGGTAATATTGCACCGATTACGGGAGATATCACAGCAACGAGTGACAATCCTGCAACCATCACAGCGACCATTCATTTGAAGGATGACCTTTACCATTCCTTCCGAAACACATGGCAACGTAATGTTGCTGCGATTGACAATGCTTCAAATATGAACCGTCCAAATGGCTTGGGTGAGATTCGTATTACTCAGGGACGCTTAGCAGATCGTACGCCGGGTGTGGCACCGACAAGCACTATTCAGGTGACTAGCCTGACTGCCTTAACAGATGCAGATAAAAGCAAGATTATTGCGGCTGTGTCGGCCTTGAATCCAGAGGTTGCCAACCGTATTAAGTCTTATACGGTTAATAGCGATGGAACGGTAACGATTACTTATAAAGACAGTACGACGAATGTTGTGACGGTGAAATTGTCGGATAGTGATCACAGCCAGTCAGTGTCGCAAAGTGCCAGTCAGTCTAAGCAGGAATCGATTTCTCAAAGTCGAAGTGAGTCCGCTAAGCAGTCTGCGTCGACCAGCCTTTCATTGAGTAAGGTTGCTTCAAAAAGTGTCTCAAGTTCCTTGAGTTTATCAGCTCAACAGAGTGTTTCAAAATCACAAAGCCAATCTGCTTCAACGAGTGCGTCATTGAGTGGCGTGAAGTCACAGAGTGTCTCAAGTTCCTTGAGTTTATCAGCTCAACAGAGTGTTTCAAAATCACAAAGTCAATCAGCCTCAGCGAGTGCTTCTTTGAGTGGCGTGAAGTCACAGAGTGTCTCAAGTTCCTTGAGTTTATCAGCTCAACAGAGTGTTTCAAAATCACAAAGTCAATCAGCCTCAGCGAGTGCGTCGTTGAGTGCCGTGAAGTCACAGAGTATTTCAAGTTCCTTGAGTTTATCAGCACAACAGAGTGTTTCAAAATCACAAAGTCAATCAGCCTCAGCGAGTGCGTCTTTGAGTGCCGTGAAGTCACAGAGTATCTCAAGTTCCTTGAGTTTATCAGCTCAACAGAGTGTTTCAAAATCACAAAGTCAATCAGTCTCAGCGAGTGCTTCTTTGAGTGCCGTGAAATCGGAGAGCGTTTCAAGTTCTTTGAGTGAGTCCTTGAAGACAAGCGTTTCGCAAAGTCAATCCGCATCAACAAGTGCGTCTTTGAGTGCTGAGAAATCGGAGAGCGTTTCAAGTTCTTTGAGTGAATCCTTGAAGACAAGCGTCTCACAAAGTCAATCAGCCTCAACCAGTACATCTTTGAGTGCAGTGAAGTCGGAAAGCGTTTCAAGTTCTTTGAGTGAATCCTTGAAGACCAGCGTCTCACAAAGTGAGTCAGCTTCAACGAGTGCATCTTTGAGTGCCGTGAAATCGGCGAGCATTTCAAGTTCCTTGAGTGAGTCCTTGAAGACCAGCCAATCTCAAAGTGAATCCGCATCAACAAGTGCGTCTTTGAGTGCTGTGAAATCGGCGAGCATTTCAAGTTCCTTGAGTGAATCCTTGAAGACCAGCGTCTCACAAAGTGAGTCAGCTTCAACAAGCACATCTTTGAGTGCCGTGAAATCAGCTAGTGTTTCAAGCTCATTAAGTGAGTCCTTGAAGACAAGCGTTTCGCAAAGTGAGTCAGCTTCAACAAGCACATCTTTGAGTGCCGTGAAATCGGAGAGCGTTTCAAGTTCATTAAGTGAGTCCTTGAAGACTAGTGTCTCACAAAGTGAGTCCGCTTCAGAGAGTGCGTCTGTTTCAGAGTCGCAATCCGTATCAAATTCCGAATCAGCCTCAGCGAGTGCATCAGTGTCTGAATCGCAATCAGTCTCGACTTCCGAGTCCGCTTCAGAGAGTGCTTCAGTTTCCGAGTCACAATCCGTATCAAATTCCGAATCAGCTTCAACAAGTGCTTCAGTTTCAGAATCCGTGTCTGTAAGCGAATCAATCTCTGAGTCGCAATCAGTGTCAAACTCAACTTCAGCCTCAGTAAGTGCTTCAATTTCAGAGTCACAGTCTGTTTCAACTTCCGAGTCATCGTCAGAAAGTGCATCAGTAAGCACATCACAGCTGGAATCGAATTCAGTTTCAGCGTCAGTAAGTGCATCAATTTCAGAATCACAGTCTGTTTCTAATTCAGAGTCAGCTTCAGTCAGCGAATCAATTAGTGAGTCACAATCCGAGTCAAATTCAGTTTCAACTTCAGAGAGTGAATCAACTTCAACATCTCGGTCTGAGTCGAACTCAACTTCAGCCTCAGAAAGTGCGTCAGTATCTGAATCGCAGTCAGTCTCAAACTCAGTTTCGACTTCAGAAAGTGCGTCAACATCAACATCACAATCAGAATCGAACTCAGTTTCGACTTCAGAAAGTGAGTCAATGTCAGCGTCACAATCCGAGTCAACCTCAGTTTCGACTTCAGAGAGTGAATCAACGTCAGCATCGCAATCCGAGTCAACCTCAGTTTCTACTTCAGAAAGTGAGTCGACATCAACATCACAATCCGAGTCAAACTCAGTTTCAACTTCAGAAAGTGAATCGACATCAGCGTCACAATCCGAGTCGAACTCAGTTTCAGCTTCAGAAAGTGAATCAACGTCAGCATCGCAATCCGAGTCAACCTCAGTTTCTACCTCAGAGAGTGAGTCAACGTCAACGTCACAATCAGAATCAAATTCAGTTTCAACCTCAGAGAGTGAGTCAACGTCAGCGTCACAATCCGAATCAAACTCAGTTTCAACTTCAGAGAGTGAATCAACGTCAACATCACAATCAGAATCAAACTCAGTTTCAACTTCAGAAAGTGAATCGACATCAGCATCACAATCCGAGTCAAACTCAGTTTCAACTTCAGAAAGTGAATCAACATCGACATCACAATCAGAATCAACCTCAGTTTCTACTTCAGAAAGTGAATCGACATCAGCATCACAATCCGAGTCAACCTCAGTTTCAACTTCAGAAAGTGAATCGACATCAGCGTCACAATCTGAATCAAATTCAGTTTCGACTTCAGAGAGTGAATCAACATCAGCATCACAATCCGAATCGAATTCAGTTTCTACCTCAGAGAGTGAGTCGACATCAATGTCACAATCCGAGTCAAACTCAGTTTCAACTTCAGAGAGTGAGTCAACGTCAACATCACAATCCGAGTCAAACTCAGTTTCTACTTCAGAAAGTGAATCAACGTCAGCGTCACAATCCGAGTCAAACTCAGTTTCTACTTCAGAAAGTGAGTCGACATCAGCATCACAATCAGAATCAAATTCAGTTTCAACTTCAGAAAGTGAATCAACGTCAGCATCACAATCAGAATCAAATTCAGTTTCAGCCTCAGAGAGTGAATCAACGTCAGCGTCACAATCCGAATCGAATTCAGTTTCTACCTCAGAGAGTGAATCAACGTCAGCGTCACAATCCGAATCAAAC
The DNA here is from genome assembly GCF_041431705.1 of Streptococcus sp. 27098_8_74. NCBI lineage: Bacteria > Bacillati > Bacillota > Bacilli > Lactobacillales > Streptococcaceae > Streptococcus > Streptococcus sp. 27098_8_74. Next base: position 5,431 of record NZ_JAPVYF010000038.1, on the reverse strand, counting down.
TCAGTTTCTACCTCTGAGAGCGAATCAACGTCAGCGTCACAATCCGAGTCAAACTCAGTTTCTACTTCAGAGAGTGAGTCAACATCGACATCACAATCCAAATCAAACTCAGTTTCAGCGTCAGAAAGTGAGTCGACATCAGCATCACAATCTGAGTCAAACTCAGTTTCTACTTCAGAAAGTGAATCAGCGTCAGAGAGTGCATCTGTCTCAGAATCACAGTCTGTATCAAACTCCGAATCAGCGTCAGAGAGTGCATCAGTCAGCGAATCACAATCAGTATCTAATTCCGAGTCAGCGTCAGAGAGTGCATCAGTCAGCGAATCACAATCAGTGTCTAATTCCGAGTCAGCATCAGAAAGTGCGTCTGTATCTGAATCACAATCAGTGTCTAACTCAGAGTCAGCATCAGAAAGTGCGTCTGTCTCAGAATCACAGTCTGTATCAAACTCCGAATCAGCGTCAGAGAGTGCATCAGTTTCTGAATCACAGTCTGTTTCAAACTCCGAATCAGCCTCAGAAAGTGCATCAGTTTCTGAATCACAGTCTGTATCAAACTCAGAATCAGCCTCAGAAAGTGCATCAGTTTCTGAATCACAGTCTGTATCAAACTCAGAATCAGCCTCAGAAAGTGCATCAGTTTCAGAATCACAGTCTGTTTCAAATTCAGAATCAGCCTCACTAAGTGAATCAGTTTCAGCTTCACAGTCTGAATCGAACTCAGTTTCTACTTCAGAGAGTGAATCAACGTCAGCTTCACAATCCGAATCGAATTCAGTTTCTACCTCAGAGAGTGAGTCGACATCAATGTCACAATCCGAGTCAAACTCAGTTTCTACTTCAGAAAGTGAATCAAATTCAGAATCACAGTCTGTTTCAAATTCAGAATCAGCTTCAACAAGTGAGTCATTTTCAGCATCACAGTCTGTTTCAACTTCCGAGTCAGCCTATGTAAGTGCGTCTGTTTCAGTCTCACAATCAGTGTCTACTTCAGAATCAGCGTCAGAGAGTGCATCAGTTTCAGAATCACAGTCTGTATCTAATTCCGAATCAGTCTCAGAGAGTGCATCAGTTTCTGAATCACAATCAGTGTCTAATTCCGAATCAGCGTCAGTAAGTGAATCCATTTCAGCATCACAGTCTGCTTCAACTTCAGAATCAGCGTCATTAAGTGCGTCAGTTTCAGAATCACAGTCTGTCTCAAATTCCGAATCAGCATCAGTAAGTGAATCAGTCTCAGCATCACAGTCTGCTTCAACATCAGAGTCAGCGTCATTAAGTGAATCCATTTCAGAATCACAGTCTGTCTCAAACTCAGAGTCAGCATCAGTAAGTGAATCAATTTCAGAATCACAATCAGTGTCTAATTCCGAATCCGCTTCATTAAGTGCGTCAGTTTCAGAATCACAGTCTGTTTCAAACTTCGAATCAGCGTCAGTAAGTGAATCAGTTTCAGCTTCACAGTCTGAATCGAACTCAGTTTCATCGTCAGTAAGTGAATCAATTTCAGAATCACAATCTGCCTCAACTTCCGAGTCATCGTCAGAAAGTGAGTCAACATCAGCGTCACAATCCGAGTCGAATTCAGTTTCGACTTCAGAGAGCGAGTCAATGTCGACATCACAATCCGAGTCAAACTCAGTTTCTACCTCTGAGAGCGAATCAACATCAACATCGCAATCCGAGTCAAACTCAGTTTCGACTTCAGAGAGTGAATCAACATCAGCATCACAATCCGAGTCAAACTCAGTCTCAGCTTCAGAAAGTGCCTCAACGTCAACATCACAATCCGAGTCAAATTCAGTTTCAGCTTCAGAAAGTGCATCAGTAAGCACATCACAACTGGAATCGAATTCAGTTTCGACTTCAGAGAGTGAGTCGACATCAGCATCACAATCCGAGTCAAACTCAGTTTCTACTTCAGAAAGTGCCTCAACTTCAACATCTCAGTCTGAGTCGAACTCAACTTCAGCCTCAGTAAGTGCGTCAACATCAACATCACAGTTGGAGTCAAATTCAGTCTCAGCTTCAGAAAGTGCCTCAACGTCGACATCACAATCAGTATCAACTTCTGAGTCATCCTATGTAAGTGCGTCAGTGTCTGAATCACAGTCTGTTTCCAACTCAGAGTCAGCCTCAGAGAGTGAGTCGACATCAGCTTCACAATCCGAATCAAATTCAGTTTCAGCCTCAGAGAGTGAGTCGACATCAGCGTCACAATCCGAATCAAATTCAGTTTCGACTTCAGAAAGTGCGTCAATCTCTGAGTCACAATCAGAGTCGAATTCCGTTTCAACTTCAGAGAGTGAGTCAGTTTCGGAATCACAGTCTGTCTCAAACTCAGAGTCAGCTTCAGAAAGTGCTTCAGTATCTGAGTCACAATCGGTTTCAAATTCAGAGTCAGCCTCAGTAAGTGAATCAATTTCAGAATCACAATCTGTATCAAATTCTGAATCCGCTTCAGAGAGTGCTTCAGTTTCAGAATCACAGTCTGTTTCAAATTCTGGGTCAGCATCATTGAGTGCGTCAGTGTCTGAATCACAATCAGTGTCTAATTCAGAATCATCGTCAGTAAGTGAATCAATTTCTGAATCACAGTCTGTTTCAAACTCAGAATCAGCCTCAGAGAGTGCATCAGTGTCTGAATCACAATCTGTCTCAACTTTCGAATCCGCATCAGAAAGTGCATCAGTAAGCGAATCACAATCAGTGTCTAATTCCGAGTCATCGTCAGTAAGTGCTTCTGTATCAGAATCACAATCAGAGTCTAACTCAGAATCCGCATCAGAAAGTGCGTCAGTATCTGAGTCACAATCCGCTTCAACTTCAGAGTCAGCCTTAGTAAGTGCGTCAATTTCGGATTCACAATCAGTCTCAAATTATGAGTCAGCTTCAGAGAGTGAGTCAGTCTCTGAGTCGCAATCAGTCTCAAACTCAGAATCAGCATCTGTAAGCGAATCAATTTCTGAGTCACAATCAGTCTCAAACTCAGTTTCATCGTCAGTAAGTGCATCAGTTTCAGTTAGTGAGTCATCATCATTGAGTGAATCACAGAGCACAAGCGCATCCGTTTCGGCTTCTGAATCAGCATCATTGAGTACATCGAGCTCATTAAGTGCTTCTGTATTTGAAAGTCAATCTCAAGCCTTCAGTGCTTCAATTTCTACAATCATTTCAACTGTTGAGTCTATTTCGAACTCGGCTTCAAGCTTCATTTCAACAAGTGAATCGATTTCGACATCTAATTCAGCATCATTGAGTGAGTCGGCGTCATTGAGTGCATCCGTTTCTGGATCACAATCAGTCTCTAATTCAGTGTCTGCATCAACAAGTGCTTCTGTCTCAGCATCACAGTCTATTTCAAACTCAGTTTCAGCGTCAGAGAGCGAGTCAATATCAGCTTCACAATCCGAGTCAAACTCAGTTTCAGCGTCATTAAGTGCATCAGTTTCTGAATCACAGTCTGCTTCAACTTCAGAGTCAGCGTCAGTAAGTGAATCAATCTCAGAATCACAGTCTGTATCTAACTCCGAATCAGCATCAGAGAGTGCCTCAGTTTCTGAATCACAGTCTGTATCTAATTCAGAATCAGCGTCAGAAAGTGCATCAGTTTCAGCTAGTGAGTCAGCATCATTGAGTGAATCGCAGAGCACGAGTGCATCAGTTTCGGCTTCTGAATCAGTATCATTGAGTACTTCGAGCTCATTAAGTGCTTCTGTATTTGAAAGTCAGTCTCAAGCTTTCAGTGCTTCAATTTCTGCGATTATTTCAACTGTTGAATCTGTTTCGAACTCGGCTTCAAGCTTCATTTCAACAAGTGAATTGGTTTCGACATCTAACTCAGCATCCTTGAGTGAGTCGGCGTCATTGAGTGCATCTGTTTCAGGATCACAGTCAGTCTCTAATTCAGTGTCTGCATCAGAAAGTGCTTCTGTCTCAGCATCACAGTCTATTTCAAACTCAGTTTCAGCTTCAGTCTCAGCCTATGTATCAGAATCACAATCAGTCTCAAATTCAGTGTCTGCATCAGAAAGTGCTTCTGTCTCAGCATCACAGTCTATTTCAAACTCAGTTTCAGCTTCAGTCTCAGCCTATGTATCAGAATCACAATCTGCCTCAACTTCAGAGTCATCGTCAGAAAGTGAATCGACATCAGCTTCACAATCAGAATCAAATTCAGTTTCGACTTCAGAGAGTGAATCAACGTCAACATCACAATCTGAGTCAAACTCAGAGTCAGCATCATTAAGTGCTTCAGTTTCAGCTAGTGAGTCTGTATCCTTGAGTGAATCACAGAGCACAAGTGCATCAGTTTTGGCTTCTGAATCAGCATCCTTGAGTGAGTCAGCGTCATTGAATGCATCTGTTTCAGGATCACAATCAGTCTCTAATTCAGTGTCTGCATCAGAAAGTGCTTCTGTCTCAGCATCACAGTCTATTTCAAACTCAGTTTCAACTTCAGTCTCAGCGTCAGAATCAGCAAGCGCAGCCGCTTCAGAAAGTTCTTCGATTTCAACAAGTGAGTCTGTATCGTTGAGCGAATCGCAAAGTGCAAGTGCATCTGCATCAGAAACTGCTTCATCAAGCGTTTCAGTATCCGAGTCAGCATCTACATCAGTATTCTTGAGTGCCTCTGAAAGCACAAGTACTTCAACGTCATTGAGTACATCAGCGTCAGCAAGTACATCCGCTTCAGTCTCAGCCTTAGAATCGACTTCAGTAAGTGTCTCAATTTCAGAGTCGCAGTCAGTATCGAACTCCAAGTCCGTTTCAGAGAGTGCGTCTGTGTCTGAATCAGAATCCATTTCAAACTCAGAATCAACTTCAGTAAGTGAGTCAGTCTCAGAATCACAGTCTGTGTCAACCTCAGTAAGTACTTCGATTTCAGCTAGTGAGTCTGTATCGTTGAGCGAATCACAAAGTGAAAGTGCATCCGAGTCTGTATCAGCAAGCACATCTGCTTCAGTCTCAGCGTCAGAATCAGCGAGCGTATCCGCTTCAGTATCTACGTCAGCCTCAGTAGGTGCGTCAGAATCAGCGAGCGCCTCCGCTTCAGTCTCCGAGTCCGCTTCTACATCGGCATTCTTGAGTGCTTCTGAAAGCACAAGCACTTCAACAAGTATTTCAACTTCATTGAGTACATCAGCAAGTCTTTCAGCCTCAGCATCAACAAGTGCTTCAGTGTCTACTTCAGAATCAATTTCTGAAGTGAGAGATCCTAAGCACAAACGTGGTAGCCAAGCACTTCCGAAGACTGGTGAGGAAAACTCATCATTAGGTATGGCCTTGGGTGCCTTGGCAACTGCAACTGGTCTTGGATTTCTTGCCAAACGTAAGAAAAATGAAGAATAGGACGAAGATTATTCGTATTTCTGAATTGTAAGAGTCTTTGCAATGCTTAGATAAGCACAATAAAAACACCTTCATGTTA